>JAGQWA010000376.1 GCA_020437725.1 Bacteroidota bacterium
CTAAATGATGCCGCCGAAAGTATGAGCCCAGCCGTAATAGCCAATCACTGTTACGATATTGCAAAAGCCTATAATTCTTTCTACCACGAATGCCCTATTTTAAAAGAAAGCAACGATGCCAAAAAGGCTTTCCGTCTTCAACTAAATGCTGAAACAGGCAAAACGCTTCGCTATTTTATGGGTTTGCTTGGAATTGAGATGCCGGATAGGATGTAGTTATTTTTTTAATGGGAAACGTTTAAACGTTGAAGGTTAAAAAGTTAAAAGGTGATTTGGCTAAAAGTGGAAGGTGAAAAGTGAAAGGTGAAAGGTGTTTTGATGGTGGAACGTTAAAACGTTGAAGGTTAAAAAGTTAAAAGGTGATTTGGCTAAAAGTGGAAGGTGAAAAGTGAAAGGTGAAAGGCGTTTTGATTGTGGAACGTTAAAACGTTGAAGGTTAAAAAGTTAAAAGGGGCTTATATCGGTTATTAACGTAAACGGTTTGTGCATCTTCTTATCTTAATGCACGGTGAATGAGCGGAGCCGAATTCCCGACCTATCGCGACGCGCCGGCGTCGTGATTAAACAAAAGGGAGCGCGTTGCGCGAATATGTGCCTTTGATACCAGATATAAATGCTTAGCAGCGTTGCACATCTCTATCCCAATATTTGGGCGTTATATTTCAGATATGGATATGATCTTAAGTACTTTGACAATTGGATTCAATGTTTTGGTTTTAATGACATTCTAAAATCACGCTACACCATTACCAATCTATTCTATTTTGACGGATTTGAATTCAGGGGAATTCCCCCAAATATTAAAATTTAAGATACTATAGCTTCAATTAAAACGGGCACTTTTTATTAATGAGTTTTTAAAGTTTGCATTTGGCTACCATTGTTTAGTTACAAACTGGTTTCAGTGAATGTGCCTAAGCTGCTGCTATCGGTAATAGAGTGATGAATTAAGACATGGGCATTCGCCTAGTTTATATTTAATTATCTTCAATAGCTGCAATGGCTTGCTTTGCCGCATCATTTTCGGGATCTACTTTTAATATATTATTCCAATAAATTTTAGACTTGGCCAAATCTGGTTTCGTACTAAAATAATAGTATGCAATAAAATGATTGGCTTCAATATAGTCCTTTTTGTATTTCTCTGTATTTTCTCCAATCTTTGAAATTACGCCAAGGTAAAGAGTGAGTGCCTTTTCATTAGCTCCTTGATGATCTTGTTTTAAAATGCAACGAGCACTCCATAAATTGCCAAAATATACTGTTGGGTACTCTTGACTCATGACATTAAAAACCGAATCTGCTTTATCATAATTTTCAAGTAAATAATAAACCTTACCATGTTCAAAAAGTAATGATAAGCTGTATTTACCGCCCTTCTTAAAATATAGCTCCAAACATTCAGCCTGTTTAGCATAATCTTTTAGCGATTTATAAATGTTAGCCATATCTATAAGATATGCTGGGTTCTCCACTTTCATTTGGTCAAGTACAAAATAGGTTTTTAGCGAGTTTTGAAAATTGTCTGTTTTCATATAAGCAAATGCCTTAAGCAATAACTCTTCTTCAGTAAGCACAGGCGCATTCGGCATCCCTTCCAATTTTTGAAAATTTAAAATTGCTTTTTCGTGCTGTGCCGTATTGCATAGGGCAATTGCCATTAATCTATAATATTCTGGTGTTAAATTGTTGGTTTTAATCAGGTTTAATCTACTTAAAGCTTCGTTGGCAAACCCTTCATTAATCAAAATTCTAGAATAACCCAATTCAGCCTCATAATGCTGTACACTTTTGCTCAACTCTATGCACTCTAAAAAATTCGATTTAGCAAGCTCCATAACTCCAATATGCTCATAATAACACCCCATTTCATAATATACATCAGGCCATTTGTTATTAGCTGTTTTGGCCTTTTGCATATTAACTTCTACCTTATCCCAGTTATTAAGCAGTCTATAAGCGCGACAGATAAAAATGTATGTTTCAACGGTTGCCATGCTATTGCTCGACATGTTTTCGCCTTTTGAAACAACCTCAGCTAATTTATTCTGAGCAAGTAAGTTACTCAATTCGGCATTGGTTTGTGAACTTGCCTTTAAGACAGTAAAATATAGTAAAACGTAAATAAATAACACTTTCATGCTTTAAACTCAAATTTTCAATTTATTGGCGGCATGCCAATAACTAATGCAATATACCCAACATCGAATTTGGGTGTTTCTACTATTTACCTGTTAATTAAACTTTTAGTAAACCCAGCACTCATTATATTAGGATTACATTTTGGTATATATTTTTAATTTACAAAACGCAATAAACTTCTAATGGTTTGATAATAGGTGCTATGTTTTAAGCCTGTACTTTAATTGGCAAACAACCCCTTACTTTCAAATTGAAATGAATATGCATTGTTTTTAATTAAATTCTAGAATCCTAAAAGTTTTTGGTGACTAATAATTTGATTTTAGAATTGAGCCAGTTACGGGTTAGTATGCGGCTAAAATCAACCTTTAATTTTAATTTATTGATAAGAACATTTGGTGCCAAAAATTCAAGATTTTCTCACCCCAAATTTCAATTCAGGATTGAATTAATCTCCTTATAAAAACAAAAAAGCCACCTTTTTTGGTGGCTTTTCTATGTTAAACCATAAATGGTTTATCTACTAATAATAAGTAAGGCGGCGAACGTTAGCAACGTATTTGGCTAAACGTATTACTTGGCGTGTGTAACCATATTCGTTATCGTACCAAATATAAAGAACAACGCTTTTACCATCAGGACTAACAATGGTGCTTGGTCCATCTATAACACCAGTGTGCACGCTTCCAATAACATCGCTGCTTACTAGCTCGTCGTTTTCTGAAAATTGAAGTTGCTCAACAAAAGCACCGCGTAAACTTTCGTTTTTAAGGGCTTCGTTTATACTTTCTTTTGAAACGGCATTTTTCAAATTCAATTTTAAAATGGCCAACGAAACATTTGGTGTAGGTACGCGCACCGCATTACCAGTAAGTTTACCTGCCAATTCGGGTAGTGCCTTTGCTACTGCCGAGCCTGCGCCCGTTTCTGTAATAACCAAGTTCATAGCAGCCGCTCTTCCCCTTCTAGATTTTTTGTGAATGTTATCTAGCAAGTTTTGATCGTTGGTATAAGAGTGCACAGTTTCAATATGGCCGTTTTCGATACCAAACATATCGTTTACCAATTTTAATGTTGGTGTAATGGCATTGGTTGTGCAAGATGCCGCTGAAACAACAGGAATGTTTTTTTCTAATGTTTTATGATTAACAGCGTACACAACGTTAGGTATATCGCCTTTGCCAGGTGCGGTAAGCAAAACTTGGCTAATGCCTTTTGCTTGCAAGTGCCTTGACAAAC
>JAGQWA010000377.1 GCA_020437725.1 Bacteroidota bacterium
TTGGTTATCGGCATTTTAGGTTGGACAAGAATTGCCCGATACACCAGAGCTGAAGTGTATAAACTCAGAAACATGGATTTTATCTCCTCAGCCAAGGTGCAAGGCATACCCTTATGGAGAATATTGATAATGCATCTAATTCCAAACGCCATTAAACCCGCCATTGTAAGTTTTGTTTTTGGAGTGGCAGGTGTCATTTTGCTAGAATCGGCACTCTCATTTTTGGGGTTGGGCTTGCCAGAAAATGTGCAAACCTGGGGCAAGCTTTTGTACCAAGGTCGAAACAATTTCGAAGCTTGGTGGCTGGTTGTTTTTCCAGGAATCTGCATTTTTTTGGTGGTTTATTCTCTCAATATTCTGGCCGAGAGAATGCAATCAAAATTTATGAGAAGTCATAAATTGTAAACTATCGTTGTTACTTCGCGTTTGGCAATACACACTGCATTTATGAATCAACTAGCGCACCTACATCAGCAGGTTGAATTGGGTTTACAAGAGCTTCAATTACCTAACAAACCTGATAATCTTTATGAATCTATAAAGTATATTATCGATTTGGGTGGAAAGCGACTTAGACCCGTAATGGTTTTGCTTGGAAATGATGTTTTTGGTGGACAATTGAACAAAGCCTTACCTGCGGCACTTTCAATTGAGTTGTTTCATAATTTTAGTCTAATGCACGATGACATTATGGACAATGCCGATTTGCGCAGAGGCAAGCCATCAGTACATGTGCAATGGAATTTACCAACTGCCATTTTGGGTGGAGATGCGCTGTTAGTTGTTGCCTATCAGCAGTTAATGAAATCGAGCCAAGAGCATGTTGTTGAGCTTCTTAATTTGTTTAATGTAACGGCCTTAGAAGTATGCGAAGGCCAGCAAATGGATATGAATTTTGAAGTGCAAAATGATGTTTCGGTAGCTGATTATCTTGAAATGATAAGGCTTAAAACAGCAGTTCTCATGGGAGCATCATTTAAAATGGGTGCCATAATTGCCAATGCTTCAAATTTTGATGCCGACCTTATGTATCAATTTGGCCAAGATTTAGGAGTAGCATTTCAGCTTAAAGATGATTTCTTAGACTGTTTCGGTAACCCATCATTTGGAAAAGTGATTGGTGGTGATATTCTCGAAAACAAGAAAACTTTAATGTACCTGCACGCGCAACATAAAGGTAGCCAAAACCAACAAGAAGAGCTGGCCGAATTAGCCAATGTTAGTGATGCTAAAACCAAAATTCATTCAACCCTAAAACTTTTTGAAGCAACGGGCGCCAAGGCGGCTGCCGAAAACAAGATGAACGAATATTATAAAAAGGCTTTAGCCAACTTAAATAATCTTCATCTTTCTGATGTTCACAAGGAAACGTTAGGAAAGTTTGCCGAATCTATATGGCAGCGGCAGAAATAAACTAGTCAAATAATTCTTCGTCTCTTATTAGGAGTAAAATGGCATTGTGAGGCACAATTTCATATTTCTCGCCTTTAAATTCAATTTCGTAGCTGCTGGTTTGCAAGTAAATGGCCAAATCGCCTGATTGGGTTTGAAGTGGAAAGTATTGTTTTTCTCTTGGGGTTTGCCATGTTTCGTCAACGTCAGCTGGTGCTGGAATAGGATAGCCAGGACCAACCTTTATAACATATCCACTTTTAATAGACTCCTTGTCTTTTACAGTAGGGGGTAAATACAAACCCGATTTTGTGCGGTCGTTTCCCGGCTTTGGTTTAACCAAAACACGATCTCCGATTACAATCATTTGGTTTAAGTCTTGGCTGTCTATAATCATTTCAAGGCATTTAAAAGGCAGGCAAAAATGCAATGTTCAAATCAAACTAAATTCCCAATTCACTTATGAAATGAAAACAGCACGTTAAAAATTCAGAACGCCTATCAAAGCCAATACCTAAAATTTACCTTTGATGTTTGCGTTCCTATCTATTAAAAGGGCAAATGAAAAAGCTTAAATATTTACTAGCCTGTTGTATTTCAATTTTCTTAATGAATGCCTGCGGTTCCGGCAGCTCTAAAACATCGGCTTCTAATGCAGCAACTCGATATGAAGTTGACCTAGCGCCAGCTATTGGCAGGGAATTCAAAATTTTAGTGGTTGTAAATGGCGCATTAACTTCTGATAAACACGTTCAATCATTAAAAGCAGCATTAGGTAAACCATTTCATTTAATGAATGATAGCGAACCAACTTTTGAATTAGAATTTATTGAAAGCACCGATTTGGGCGAAATTGACAAGAAGAACCGCTACATTGTTCTTTTAGCTAATTCGAGTAGAAATGGAGCCATAGTTAATTTGGCAACAAAAGTTTTTACACCAAAAAGCATAGATGAAATTAGAACCAATCCTAAAGAATATATGGCCGTTGCAAATGATGTTTGGGCAGAAAACCAAGTGGTAATGTATTTGGCTGCGAACGATAAAGTTGAACTCAGTGCAAATATTGACAAAGACGCCAATAAAATTCTCGACTACTTTTATAACAAAGAACTGCAAAGAATTAAACAGAATTTATATGCTACAGGCGAACAGGTTTCAATGAATAAAACTTTCTTGGCGCGCCATAAAATCAACATTAGAATTCCGCAAGCTTATAATGAAAGCGTAATGGAAATTGGTAAAGACAGCATTATGAAAGCAGCCAAAATAGACGGCTTTGAATGGCTAAACCTTAGGGCGCGAAAGTCTTTTAACAATCTTGTAATTTCTTACGTTAAATATACCGACACAAGTTTGCTCGGGTTAAATGCAGTTATTAAACACAGAAATAGAGTAGGAAGATTTATTCCTTGCGGTGCAGAAGGCTCTTACTTAGGTACCGAAATAAATGAAAAAATGGTGGCGCCAAAGCAGCGATATATTGAATTAAACGGCAATTATGCCATTGAAACCACTGGTTGGTGGGATTGCCAAAATTTTACTGCTGGCGGACCCTTTATTAACTATGCCATTGTTGACGAAGTAAATGGTAGGGTGGTTTATGTAGATGCCTTTGTTTATGCAAAAGGTGCAGAAAAGAAACCGTACTTAGCTCGTTTACAAAGCATTATTTCTACCATAGACTTTTAATTCATGACCATTCAAAAGCTCTTCATATTTATACTTCTTGCATTATTTGCGCAGAATTCTTTTGGCCAACAATACCAATGGAAAAAAAGCGATGAACAGTTGGCCATTCAGTTTTACCAAAATGGTGAATATGAAAAGGCACGTCCACTTTTTGAAGAACTTATAAAAGATGGAAATGACCAAGTAGATGAGTACTATTTTGACTGTTTAATTAAACTTGCCGACTATAAAGAAGCCGAGAAGTTCCTTAAAAAGCGCATTAAGAAGTCGAGCAATAAACAC
>JAGQWA010000378.1 GCA_020437725.1 Bacteroidota bacterium
CGTCGCTCGATTTGGCGTAGCCTGTAAAGTCGCCTCCGCAGAAATAAAACTTACCATTAAGGTAAGCCACTTCTACCGATGCCCTAGCTGAAGATAAATGTGTGGTAGTCCAAGTTTTTTCATTTACATTGTAAATGTCAACAACATCGGTTATACCATCTTCATTTTTGCCTCCAGCAAAAACCACGTTTTCGCCATCAGTAGCCATTCCTACTAAAATACGAGGCATTGAAAGTGAGTCTATGCTCCATTCGTTGGTAGTTTCATCATAAATATAAATATGGTTGGTGGTTACAACAGATTGCTCTGTAAATGCTGTATCTCTCAAAATAGCACCAGCTTGAATGATGATTTTTGAACCGACTTGAATACCATTGTTAGCAAAGAATGGTGCTTTCTCAGGCATTGGAGCAATTTCAGTCCAGTTTTCACCATCAAACAAAAAGCTTCTGTCAGTAAGCTCATCACCTTTTAGGTCGAACCCCCCAAATTGATAAATACCCTTCGCTGTAACTGCCATTGCCGGATGGTTGGCATGCAATGGCTTACTAATGGTATCAAAAGATTCAGATTCTGGATCAAAAACCACCATTTCTACATGCCTAATCTTTGTAGCTAAAGTTTTATAGCCATCGTTAAAATATATTTTGCCATTAAACACAACCGGTTTGGCATAGCACCTTGGATAGGGATTGGTAAGACTGCTCCATTGGCCAAATATGTTGCCCACTATAAAAAGACTAAGTAGAAGTGGTAATATTCTTTTCATTATATTTCTTTTGAGCAAAGAACTATAGGGTATTAAAATTTATACTGAGGGCATTCTCTTAAACTGCAATAGGGGTTTACCCTAGTTCATTTAAATTGTCCTTTACTTCCTGCATACAATCATTCAGCTGTTTAATGAATAAATAATAGCCATCATTCAGCTCATCGGCGTAAGCCTTATCAATTATCATCAATTCAAGCTTTTGTGCTTGTTTATAAGCAACATCAAATCCCATAGTTTGTAAAAGCGATTTGCAGGTATGCACAATGTTTTTCAAATCGTTCATTCTTCCATCAGTAAATGCTTCTTTCATCTTGGGTAAATAACTGCTAATTTCTTCCAAGAACATATTGGCATACAATTGCATACGCTCAGCATTGCCACCGGTGAGTTCACGTAAGCTATCTAACATTGTACAATCGGTTTTTAACGGCATAAACCACCAAGCCAGCCAGGTTTTTAGCGCCCGTTTTACTCATAAGGTTTGAGCGGTGGTTTTCTATCGTTTTAATGCTCAAACTCATTTTATCAGCAATCTCGGCGCTGGTGAGTTCATCGCATATCATTTTCAGTACTTCAATTTCGCGACTACTCAACTCATCGTTTTTGTAAGTTGGATTTATGGCTGAGCTTTTGGCCATTTTTTGAAGTAATGAACCTGAAACTAAATCATTAAAGAAATACCCATTTTGATACACCGATTGAATAGCAGAATGCAACATCTCGGCACTTGAGTCTTTAAGCAAATAGCCACGAGCTCCCAGCTCCATTAATCGGGCAATCATGCTCGGCTCGTTGTTTTGCGATATAAAAATCACTTTGGCATCAATGCCACTCAAACTCAGTTTTTCAAGGGTTTGAAAGCCATTCATTACCGGCATGTCTAGGTCCATGCAAATAATATCTACTTGTCTTGTTGCCAGTTCTTCTGTAAGTTTTGCACCGTTGCTTAACTCAAAAACCACTTGGCAATCATCAAATCCATTTAGCAAGGCTTTTAGTCCTTCTCTAAACATTTGGTGGTCGTCAATAAGGGCTATTTGTATTGGGTTGTTCATTCTGTGGCAAAATATAGGCAATTAGCTGGTTAGCTAAAATTTAGTTGCTTCTATTTTCGCTTAAAGATTATGTCAACATCACCGTTATTTAATAACTATCTGCAAAAGCTAACTGGTGCCAATTCCTGCCACCAAACCCAGATAATTCAAACCCTTTGGAGTGGTTATGGAAAAATTGCCAGATATAAATTGCAAGGGGTAGAGATAGATTCTGTTGTGGTTAAGGAAATAAAGCTTCAAAAAGCCAATCAACATCCGCGTGGTTGGAACACCAATGTAGGGCATGAACGCAAAGTGAAATCTTACGAAGTAGAAACCCATTGGTATAAGGAGTGGAGTGAACAATGCAACGAACAATGCAGAATACCAAAGTTATTAGGCAGCTATACTGAAGATGGAAAGCAATGGCTGGTGTTAGAAGATTTAATCGTTGAATTTCCAGAAAGAAAAGTGGATTTATGCCCTGAACAAGCCAAAGTTTGTTTAAAATGGCTAGCCAATTTTCATGCTCAATTTCTAGGTAAGCACCCACAAGATTTATGGCCAATTGGCACCTACTGGCATTTACAAACCAGGCAAGAAGAATGGGAGAGAATGCAAGCTTCAGAACTAAAAGAGAAAGCCAGAGCCATTGACAATAGGCTTAACCAATGCCAATACAAAACCATTTTGCACGGCGATGCCAAGGTGGCTAATTTCTGCTTTTCAAAGTTAGGCGATAGGGTGGCGGCTGTTGATTTTCAATATACCGGTGCTGGATGCGGAATGAAAGACATGGCCTACTTTTTAGGCAGCTGCCTTTCAAGCGATGAATGTTTTCGTTTTGAATCCGAATTGCTAGACAATTATTTCCAGCAACTCAAAAAAGCCTTAATTAATAGTTCAACCAGCACTCAATTAGAATGCTTAGAAAGTGAATGGCGTGCACTTTATTCATTTGCCATTGCCGATTTTACGCGCTTTTTATTGGGCTGGATGCCTAGTCACCAAAAGGTGAATGAGTATCATTTATCCATTACCAACAATGTACTGGCCCATATTTAGATGGCTCGCCTAAAAATCAAATTTGTAATAGAAAAATGGTAGGAATCCGGCTTGCTTTCTAAGGTCGAAATTAGAATTGGCATTTACACCTGGAGCCCATACATATTCTAATACATTGGGTGTGTTCAAAACATTAATCAAATCAAAAGCAATTTCGTGAGTGGTTTTGTTTCTGTTCACCACATAGTTTAAGCGAATATCAATTCTAAAGTAATCGGGGTATTGGTTCTGATTATAACCGTCATTTTGCCATACCACTTCTTTTTGTGCTTCGCTTTCGGCTTCATCAAATTCTCCATAACGTCGGCCGCCACCGTAGGTAAAATTTATACCTGCTCCAAACCTAGCGTTTGAAGTAACATCAAATTCTTTTGTTGCAAGCATATTGGCCAAGTAGTTACCATTAAAATTGGTGTTTCTAACCACGCCATCGCTTGCTTTATACTTGCTTTGGTATAATGTGGTATTTACTAAAAATGAGTAACCATTGTCAAA
>JAGQWA010000379.1 GCA_020437725.1 Bacteroidota bacterium
GCCTTTGTGAAATATGATTCTGCAGGAAATCTAATTTGGGGAAAAGAATTTGGGGGTAGCTCATTCTGCAATGTAAATGCAGCAAAAGTTGACAATAGGAATTGTGTCGTTGCTGCGGGTTATTACACAAATTTTATAGACATCGATCCTGATACCAGTTTATTTATTGGTAAGACCACAAATCCTACTAACTATCATATGGTAAATGATACTGGTGCCTTTATTGCGCGTTATTCACCCCAAGGTTCTCTTATATGGGGATCATTTGTTAACGGACCCGGCCATGAAAATATCGTAAGCTTAGATATTACTAGTCAGAATGAGGTATTGGCAATTGGTTACTTCTCAGATTCTGTTCAATTTGTGACTTCAGGAACGTCAACAACCTTAAAGAGCAAAGGTGAAAAGGATATTTTTATAATTAAGTACGATTCAACTGGCAAAATTCTTTCATTGCTACAGCTTGGTGGAATAGGAAATGATCGTGGAACTTCTATTCAATCATTACCCAGTAACGAGATGCTTTTGGCCGGAAGTTTTTCAGACACGTTGAATCTTGGTCTCAATACAACCCGACAAACTGTAATTTCTAATGGAAAAGAAGACTTCTTTTATGCTCACTACGACTCGAACAATTCGTTAATTGCTTTCAACGCAATTGGTGGTAGAAAAATAGATATCCCATCTGATGTGAAATTTGGGCACAATGGGCAATATTACCTAGCGGGTACATTCATTTCTGATACCATTGACTTTGACCCAACATCTAACAATGCATTTGAGTATAATGAAGGTAAAGCTGATGCCTTTATTGCCAGTTATACAAAAAAAGGACAATTGAGATGGGCCAAAAGATTTGGTGATAATTCAAATGAAACCATTTTTAATTTTCGTCTTGATGCAAACGATCAGATGACGTTTGTGGGAACTATGACATTTAATCACAATTTCAATCCAGGTGGTTCTGGCGGTCGTGAATTTGTTCGTGGTTCTGCAGGATACATTTGTGTTTACGACTCCGCGGGTAAGTATCAATCTCACAAAGTATTTCACAATGGAATGTTGAGGGATTTAGAGTTTCTTGATACCCATAAAATTGCTTACGTAGGCTATTGTTTTGGAGAAGCTGATTTGGACTTTGGACCTGGAGCAGATACTTTTTATGTTAGGGCGCTTACAAGTACCGGCAGAAATAGCTTTTTTACAATTTATAAGCCATATTATGATTTGGTAAAAGGATGGTCGAACGAAATGTTTTCAGAAAGTGGAATTTCTTTTCTAGATGTTTTACCAGCTGACTCTGGGCATGTTATTGTTTCAGGTTTTATTGCAAATAATCAAAGTCTTGATGTAAAGAATCACAATCCGATAAAAACGTGGAATGACGGTGACCCCTTTCTTGCCAAATATGACTCCTTAAATAACCTAATTTGGTTTCGGGTTTTTAATGATAGATCAAATACCACGTCATTAAAAAAAATAGCGCTTGACTCGAAAGGCAATATAATAATTCATGGCACGTACCGTGATTCTGTTGATCTTGACCCCGGCCCAGGAAAAAAGATTTATGTTGCTAAAAGGTGGTACAACATATTTCTGTTGAAGCTAGATAGAAACGGCAAATACGTGTGGAGTAAAAGCTATGAAGATGATGAATATGACACTGCAAATGATTTGCAAATTGACAAGAACGACGAAATTGTTATTGCGGGCAATTTTAAAAGTGATTTGAGATTTAACCCACGTTCTAGTGCTTGGACTGCCACCGATATGGATTATTATCTTATTAGGTTAGATAAAGATGGTAAATTTATATCAGGGCATTATTCTCAAGGGGTAGGTAAAGAATCAATTGAGAAAATAATAATTGGTAGAGACAGGTCAATTTATTGTCTGGGTTACTTTACAGATTCTTTTGATATTGACCCTTCATCGAAAACGCAAATGGTTGTTGGCAAAATCAAATACGTTTCTTACTATTTTATCGCAAAATTCGATTCGCTTGGACAGCTTTCTTGGTATAAAATCTTAAATAACAATAAGCCTTTTCAGGCAAACCAAATTGAACTAGACAATAAGGACGACCTATATGTAACAGGTAGAACAGCCGATTCGACTAACTTTAATATTGGTGGAAAAGCCAATTGGATTTATCGAACTTATTACAATGATTTTATTGCCAAATACAATCACCATAACGGTAAAAATGTTTGGGCAAAAGCATATGACACATGGGCTGTATATCAGGGAAATAACCCCTTTCAAATAATTGACGACGAAATCTACTTGGTTTACAATTATCCTTTACAGCGCAGAATAGACTTTGACTTTCATCCAATTAGAGAAAGAGTTCTTAGCCAAAGCCATAGCACAACCCTTATGGCGGTTTATGATACATCAGCCACTTTACAAGATATTTATACATTCGGAAATTTTCCAACAGGTTTTAGTCCTAAAAGCATGAAATCTATTGGCCAGCAATTGTATATAGCTGGGTTAAACAACTCTAGTCTTGATATTGACTTACGACCTAATAAAAGGCTAATACTGCCTTCGAATGGCTATCGCTCAGGAACTCTATTGAAATACCAAATTGTACCAAAATGCAATAGGTCATTTAGCACCATGAATGTTCGTGATTGTAAAGAATTTACGTCTCCTAGCAATAAATACATTTATACTAAATCAGGACTTTATCAAGATACTTTTACTGCAGCCAATGGATGCGATTCAATCATTAGAATAAGCTTCACCAATACCACCACATTCTCTATTCTAAGCGTGGGTAGTTGCAGCACATATAAAACACCTAATGGAAAATTATTATCAGCTACTGGCACCTATTATGACACACTAACAAATAGCCAAAATTGTGACAGCATTATTACAATTGTATTTACCAAATACGCCAAGTCCAATTCCAGCATCTTCGTATCTCAGTGCAAACCTTACCTGTCACTGAGTAAAAGGTATACCTACACCAAATCCGGAATTTATACCGATACCATTATTAGTTCTAACGGATGCGATTCAATCGTTACCATTAACTTAACCATTTTAGAAGCAACTTCAGGTAAAATTACAGTATCGGCATGCCATTCATATACATCTCCAAGTGGTAAGTACACGTACGCTAGCACCGGTATTTATTCGGATACCTTAATGAATTCAAACGGATGTGATTCAATCGTTACCATTAACTTAACCATTTTAGAAGCAACTTCAGGTAAAATTACAGTATCGGCGTGCCATTCATATACATCTTCAAGTGGTAAATACACGTACGCTAGCACCGGTATTTATTCGGATACCTTAATGAATTCAAACGGATGTGATTCAATCGTTACCATTAA
>JAGQWA010000037.1 GCA_020437725.1 Bacteroidota bacterium
CAGGTAATTACGCTATATTTCATTACATGTTTGAATCGTCAATTTTAAATGATAGTCAATTGTATAAGTATGATTTTGAAGATTTTATGGGGAGCGAAGATTGGGAGAAAATGTTTGTCCATAAGATTATAAAAACTAAGTCTGGGAATTGTCATGGCCTTCCATATTATTATAAAATTCTTGCTGATGAAATTGGTGTAGAATCTCACTTAGCGCTCGCACCAAATCATATGTACATTAAACATCTTGATGAAAATAATCATTGGGTTAATGTTGAATTAACTAATGGCAGTATTTCATCTGATGCTTGGTTGATTACATCTTTAGGCATATCAACAGAAGCAATTAAATCAGGTATTTACATGGATCCATTGTCTGAAGAACAATCAGTCGCTCTTTGTGTGTGAGATCTTGCAATGTGCTATCAATTTCAGCATGGATTCGATAGCTTTGTGTTAAATTGTTGTAATTTAGTAATAAAGCATTTCCCTAAGTGTATAAATGCTTACTTGACAAAAGCAAATTGTCTGAGACAATTAGATCAAGATTATTTGTCTGTAAAAGGAAACTTGGAAGCTTCAAATATGTACATTGTGGAGCTTAATGAACTTTATTCTGTCATCGAGATTTTGGGGTATAAACAGATGCCGCAAGAACTTTATGAAAAAAGGTTAAAATCAGTTGATGTAGAAAAGAAGATACTAAACGGCTCCCAAAAAAATAAAAAATGAAAATCCACGCTTTCTTGACTTGTTTGTTTTTTATAATTCTTGGAGAAGCAAGATCACAGACTCCTCATCCATATTCCATTTTCGGATGTGAAAAAGATGTTCTGTCAACATTCTCTGAAAAAAGACATGAAAAATTTGTGATAAGCACAAGTGATACGCTCAATGAAATTCAGGCAATAATTTTTAATAGTTCTACTCAAAAGGTAGAATATGTTGATAAATATGGTTTAATTGTTAGGTCAGACTCCCTAAAACCCACATTGATTTTAAGGTTTTTAAGCAAAGATCGTCTTGCCGATAAGTATCCGTCTCAAAGCCCATATGCTTATGCTTCAAATATGCCTATTTCAGCACAAGACGCAAATGGTGATAGTACCTACCTCATCATATATGGTGCTGGATATACAAATACCAGAAATATTGGAGGTGGCCATGATAATGGAATGACATTTAAGTTACATGCAGAGGCTTTAGAAAAGTCTATTAGAAACAGTGAAAATTTTGATCCAAAAAATGATGACGTAATCATTGTGTATGCTCCAAGTACTGAGCAATTTGTAGATGCAACAAATATAACTTATGAATCGGGTTCAATAAAACAACTAGATGTTTTTAGTCATGGTGGTGCATGGGGCATAAGTTTAGGAGGTAGACAATACTCCGATCCCGGTTCTAATGATGAGATTGCAGATGCAGACTATGACGATTATAACCGACGAGAAATAAATGAACAAACTGTTGGGCAAATCAATTTCGAAAACTTTGGTAAGGGTGCGGTTTGTACCTTCAATGGTTGTAGTATAGGGGGTGATTATTCATCAAATGAAGAACAACGGAAAAATAATGCACAAGAATCTTTTGGACAATTATTTAGTAATACATCGTCATTAAAAACACTTGCGTTTACAGGTGATGCTGAAACACAAGTGATAGATGGTGAGTTTCAGTATGGAACTATGATTCGTTCCGTGGACAAATCCAGTCAAACACAAAATTATACTGTTTTTAAACCGAATGCAACTTCCAATCCTCCAGCTGCTGTAACGATAAAGCAATAACATATGAGGTTGTTTTCGTTTTCACTCATTTTTTGTTCAGCCATTGCGGTAATTTGTTCAAATCAAAAGAATTTTGAAAATGAAGTAATTGCCATTAAAGAAATCAAGAAAATGCCCTATATACCAGAGCTTTCTGGGGATAGTTTATTTTGGAGCTTGGTACAAAAAAAATTAGAAGTTGTTCCAGAACTTATAAATTGCCTGAATGATACTACAATCACTCAGGCAAATGTTCCAAATTTTGGCGGCTACTATACAGTGGCTGATATTTCATATTATATAATCTCAGAGATTATTAAAGATATCCCGACTGACCAATTTGTAGATACGGTAAATAGTGGAGCAGGAGGATATTGGATGTATTGGAATTTTGTACGAACGAGCTATGATAATAGATTAAGCTTTCAAAAAGATGTAGAAAAATGGTATGACATAAATAAGTCTAAATTGGTTTGGGTGGAGGATAATAGAAAATATCGAACTGCTATAGATTGGAAATTCCCTACTTCAAGACACCCGGCAGGGGGGCATTATTTTATTTTTTCAAAATGAGTTGTTCTACGAACTTGGGCTGATTCGTAATTTACTTTTCTAAAATCACCCTTAGAGTTGATAAAATCATTTGTTGAATGGTGTGTTTCAAAATTGCCGTCGATTACGACAAATACCGTTACAAATAGATTTTTAGCCACCTTTTTCAGTTGCCTTAAAATTTGGCAACTTCATTTAACCATTTACTGCATGCATTGCCTTATGCAACGGTAATTTATTGTTTAATTTGCCGCGCCTCTAAAATCACATTCCTTAATGGATTTTTTCAAGTATTCGAGATTCAACAACATGACAGGCTGGCTGGTATTTGCCATTGCCTTGTTTACCTACACATCAACCCAAGAAGCCACAGTGAGCTTGTGGGATTGCGGTGAGTTTATTCCAGCATCGTATAAGTTGCAAGTGGTTCACCCGCCGGGCGCGCCTTTCTTCTTAATGCTAAACCACTTTTTTACCATAGTGGCAAAAATTGCAAAAGATCCATCGCTGGCTTCAACTATGGTTAATTTTTCATCGGCATTAATGAGTGCTTTAACCATATTATTCCTTTTCTGGACCATAACAGCCTTGGCAAGCAAAATGGTTTTTAATAAGGTTGAAGGCAGTTTAAGCATTGCTCAAGATCAACTAATTGTTGTGTTAGCATCTGGCGTGGTTGGTGCACTAGCCTATACTTGGAGCGATACTTTCTGGTTCTCAGCAGTTGAAGGTGAAGTTTACGCCATGTCGTCAATGTTTATTGCATTGGTTAGCTGGCTTATGATGAAATGGGAGCGCAGAGCAGATGAGCCTGATAATGTTAAATGGATAGTGCTAATTTGTTTCTTGCTTGGCTTGTCGAGCGGGGTACACTTAATGAGCTTGCTTGCCATACCAGCAATGGCAGTAGTTTACTACTACCGTAAATTTAAAAACCATAGCTGGAAAGGATTATTAGTAGCAGCAATTATTGGCGTTGTGCTACTTGGTTTAATTCAGGTAGGCGTAGTAACTGGCATACCAACATTAATGACCAAGTTTGAATTAATGTTTGTAAACGGCGCTGGAATGCCATTTTGGTCGGGCGTTTTTGTTCTTATTGCTCTAATAATTGGCCTATTTGTATTCGGATTATTTTGGACATATAAGAAAGGGCGACAAACCTTACATGTATTGCTGCTTTGTGGCGGCGTAGTATTTATTGGCTATAGCTCTTATACAATGGTGGTTGTTAGATCGCTTGCAAACCCAGCAATTGATATGAACGACCCACAAGATGTTTTTAGCTTGCTGTCATACCTAAACCGCGAACAATATGGAGACAGACCAGTGGTTAAAGGGCCGAATTTTGATGCTTTTGAAGACAATAATGGCGACGGACAAGCATACGATGGTATTCTTAGAACAATAGAAAAAGGCGATATTTATAGAAAAGGCGATAAAGAATACGAATTTGTTGACACCAAAAAAGATTACGAGTATAAAGATGAATACATGACCGTTTTTCCGCGTATGGGCAGCAATCAAGACGATCATGCGCAGGCTTATAGAGAATGGTCTGGTTTAATGAATCAAGAAAAAGTTACCCTTGGTGCCAACATTAAATTCTTTTTTAAATATCAACTTGGCCATATGTGGTGGCGTTATTTTGGTTGGAATTTTATTGGCCGCCAAAACGATATTCAAGGCCACGGTTCGTCAATACGCGGTAATTACATAACCGGTTTAGATTTTATTGATAAATCGTTTCTTGGAATGCCAGCGTCAGAAAATTTACCAGATGGGTTTAAAAATGACAAAAGCAGAAATGCCTTGTATGGACTTCCTTTCCTTCTAGGCCTTTTAGGTTTTATTTACCATGCCAGAAAAGATCAAAAGAGCTTTGTTTATACGCTCATTTATTTTGGGATGACTGGTATTGCCTTGGTGGTGTATTTGAATATGCCGCCATACCAACCGCGCGAACGTGATTATGTATTTGTGGGCTCGTTTTACTTCTTTGCTATTTGGATTGGCTTAGGCCTTTTAATGCTATACGATTTCTTAAAGAAAAGCATTAGCCCCAACATTGCTGCCTTGCTCGTTTCGGTAGTTTGTTTGGTGGCAGTTCCTGTAAAAATGGTTGCCGAAGAATGGGACGACCACGACCGTTCTAACCGTAAAGTGCCTTTGGCTTTTGGTAGAAACTACTTAGAATCTTGCCCGCCAAATGCCATTTTATTTACCAATGGCGATAATGACACTTACCCTCTTTGGTATGCCCAAGAAGTAGAGGGAATTAGAAAAGACGTTAGAATAATAAACCTTAGTTTGCTGAATACCGATTGGTACACAAACCAACATAGAAGGCCAGTTAACGATGCCGCACCTGTACCAATGAGCATGAACGAGTCTGCCTATGTGCAAGGAAGACTAGACTATATAGAATGGAGCCAGGCCATAGTAAATATGTTCAACAAACAGTCTAAGTTTAATATTAATACTAACGACTACCTTGAGCTTAAAGATGTGGTTACTTTTATCTCTAGCGATAACAATAATTACAAGCTAAAGTCTCCGCAAAACGGCGAGTTTATTTCATTTATTCCAACTCGTAATTACAAAATTGCCATTAGCGAAAAAGATAAAGACAACCTAATTGAAAAAGAAATTTTTAGCAAAGGTGAGCGCGACCTTATTGTTGATGAAATAAAGTGGAAATACAGAAAAAATCGGATGATGAAAGCCGATTTGGTAACGCTTGACATTATTGCAACAAACGCGGCCAATGGCTGGGAAAGACCTATTTGTTGGGCTATTACCACTGGTAGCGATGTGTACGAAAACCTTATGCCTTATTTAAGAATGGAAGGTATGGTTTACCACCTAGTGCCTATGCGTAGGTATGTGGTTACTTACAGAACAATAAACCAATTTAGAAACTCCATTAATAGAATGAATCAAAACCTTACCGCGTTGAGAAAAAAGCCAAAAGAAAACGCAGAACAGATTCAAAATATTCAAGCTAGAATAAACGAATACTCTGGTATTGGTTCGGCTTTAGACAAACTTCAAGGCAGAACATTCTATAAAGAATCAGAGTTTAGAAATGCTATAAACTCTCTAGTTACTGCCGAAATTGTTGATAAACATTGGGATAGGGTATATAACTCGCTTGAAAGCAATGACATACCGCAAATGGAAGGTTTTGTAGGCACTTCTCAAATGAGCGACAATGTGCTGAATAAATTTGATTGGGGTGGCTTAGAAAGTGAAGAAGATATGTGGGTTGATTTTGTAATGAACCGCTCATGCCGAAACTTAAGAACCGTGTTTTCTAGATTAGCTATGGCTCTTGCCGATGAAGCCGATAGAGAAGAACGCCAATTAAGACAAGCTCAAGATGATTCGCTTTCAATACAAAATCCAGAACTTGGGGCATTATCGCCAGAAGATAAGCGCAAAAAAGCCATTGAAACATTAAATAAAGGGCTAGAAGCCATTCCAGAAAGAACCGTGCCTTACAGCTATTTATTCCTATCTAACGAAATGATGCTTTATTCTGAATTATATTACCGACTGGGTGAAAAAGATGCGGCGTATGAAATTGACCAAAAATTGATTAAAGGTCTTTTAGATGAAATGGAATATTTTATGTCGTTTTCAGGAAAAAACAAACAAACTGGTAATGAACTGTTTAGACAGAATAAATACTACGCAGATTTAATTATTGAAAACGCGCGTAAAAATGGTAAAGACGCTTCCGAATGGCAAGAACGCTTAAAAGGAATTATGCAAAAACGCAATCCAGGTGCCAATCAAAGCATTCCGCAGTTTGAAGGCAATGGAAACATAGCTCCTGAAGATTTACAATTACAAGTAAATCCTGGCGATATGCAAAATGCCAACGAAGAAGAATACGACGAAGACCAAGAATAATTTGGCTTTATTCTAAATATTTAAAACCCCAACACATTTGTGTTGGGGTTTTTTGTTGCTTGCATTTGATAAACTGTGGTTGTTTGCATTATTGGGTAGAATTAATCTAGAATTACAAAATGCGGTAAGAAAATAAAGCAATGGAAAAAGTTGATCGATACATTGAGAAAATCAAAAACTGGAAAGAAGAAACCATTTTGTTGAGAAGCATTTGCTTAGAATGTGGCCTTGATGAAGACTTTAAATGGATGCATCCATGCTATACTTTTCAAGGTAAAAACGTTGTGCTTATTCATGGATTTAAGGCCTATTGTGCCCTGCTTTTACACAAGGGAGCTTTGTTAGCTGATTCCGAGAAAATTTTGGTGCAGCAAACTGAAAACGTGCAATCGGCACGGCAAATTCGCTTCATCAGCGTAGAGCAGATTCAAAAGTTAAAGTCAGTTATTAAATCTTACCTTTTTGAAGCTATTGAAGCTGAAAAGGCTGGTTTAGAAATAAAACTGAAAAAGACGTCTGAATATGAAATGACGCAAGAATTATCAGAAGCATTTGAAAATGATCTCGAATTTGAAACAGCATTCAACAACTTAACTCCTGGAAGACAACGGGGGTATTTGCTGCATTTTTCTGACGCAAAACAGCCTAAAACACGATTAGCCCGCATTGAAAAAGCAAAGCCAAAAATCTTTGCCGGCAAGGGCTATAATGAAATGTAGGCGGTTCTAATTTCTACTCCCAAAAACTGTATTCAACACTTCTAATCTTAAAGTTTTTGTCCTTGCCACCGGCATTCGTTTCAACTTCAAGAGTTAATTTTTCAGGGTTGTAGTTATAATAAATGCGAAAATACTCTGAGCCATCAGGTAAAATGCGATAAGAAGTGGTTGTAAACTTATGGTTGTATTCTGTGTAGTCTGTGTATTCTAAGGCACCAGAACTGTTAAAAGTAACTCTCTTAATTTCATTACCAAGCGAGTCATATTCAGCTTTGTAGTGGTTGCCCGCTCCATCGCTTGTTACCCACTCTTCTTCTAGAATATTGCCTTTGTCATCAACCTTTAGTTCGGCCCATTCTACTGTGTCGCCGTTTTCGCTCACATCATATCTTTTTATTGCATAACCGTTTTCATTTAAAATAGAATAACCCGTTTGAGTGTGGCTGCTTGCCTTGGTTACTTTCATCGAATCGCCTAGGTAATTGTAGGTAAAAACAAACGTATCGTATTTGCCATTTTCGATTTCTTTAACAAGTCTGCCTTTCTCATCATATTCAAAAAGCTTTTCATAAAGATCCATTCCGCCTTTTTGTAGAAGCACGTCACCATTTTCGTTATAGGTAAAAATCTCAACATAGTTGGGCTCTTCACTGCCAGAATAACTGCTGTTTTTAATTAATTGGCCCTGCTGGTTGTATTCTTCTAGATGGGTTAATACCCCTTTAGCATTGTACTGCTTTAGGGTTTTTATGGTTTTGTGAAACGGAAATTCTTTCTTCGAAACTGAAGAACATCCAACAACTAAAAATACCAAAAGGGCTACTGAAAAAATTCTCATGATAAAGCTTGTAAAGCGCAAAATTAAGGGAGTGAACTGATGCTTATTGTGCAATTATTTGTTTGGCATATTGCCCGCTCATAGTATTAATCCATATAAACAAATGCTGGTTGCGTTTACAGTTTGAAACCGTTGTTTGAAAAGAGCCGACATTAATGGCAGATTTGTCATAAAGTATTCTACCCAGGGCGTCATAAATGTGTATTTCCTGAATTAAATCATTGTTTTTTACCGAAAGTCGTAGCTGCCCATTAGTCACTACAACATTGCCTAAATCAGAGTTAAATTCTCTCGATGATGAAGTTATATCAGTAACCGTTACAACAGTAGATGTGTCGGCACAATCAGTTTCGTTGGTAACAATTACTTGGTAGTTGCCAGTTTTAGTAACCTTAAGCTCGTGTTTGGTTTCTCCAGAAATTTCTTCGCCATTTAGCACCCATTGGTAGCTCATACTTGGGTGAAATACTGCATTCAATGGCTCATTTTCACTTAAGGTTATAGAGCTTTTGCTGCTCCAAATGGCGGCTGATGGTTTGCATTCATCAACATCAATTCGCATTATTTTTCCGTTTGAACGCTCAGCCAAGTACAATTCACCATATTGGTCTTGACCAAAAGTAGAGTAGTTGAATGCGGTAAATTTTCCAAGCAAACTGTCTTTAAACACATTGCCATTTTGGGTAATAGTCCAAATATTTCCGGTACAGAAATCAGTAAAAACATACTTGCCAAATAGTGATTTGTATTTAGCGCCACGATAAACAAATCCACCTGTAACCGAGCAGCCAGTTTGGTTTTCGTTTTTATACTCAAAAATGGGTTTTGTATAGGTTGAAGCCGCTTCGCAGTTATTGGTGTTGTACTCGTAACTGCCTTCGTAACAACGCCAGCCATAGTTATTTGCGCCATTACTTTCAGCTGATTCAAAATCAATTTCTTCCCATTTGTCTTGGCCAACATCAGCTATCCACCAGTTTCCAGTCAGTTTATCAATTGAATACCTCCATGGGTTTCTTAGCCCTATGCTCCATATTTCATCAAGCACATTCTCGTCTTCAACAAAAGGATTGTTAGCCGGAATTTGATAGGGTTTTTCAGTGTCAATGTCAAGTCTTAGCATTTTGCCAAGCATTGAATTTGTGTTTTGAGCATTGTTTTGTGGGTCGCCACCAGAGCCACCATCGCCAAGCCCAATGTATAAGCAACCATCATTGCCAAAGGCCAAATGACCACCATTATGGTTAGAATAGGGTTGGGTTACGCTAAGCACTATTTTTTCTGAACTGGCATCAGCAACGTTTACATCATTGCTCACTTGGTATCGGGCCACGGTTGTTCCGCCACTGGTGTTGGTGTAATTCACAAAAAAGTAGCCGTTAACCTTGTATCGTGGATGAAATGCAAGCCCCAAAAGCCCCTGCTCATTTCCACTCGATTTAATTTTTGAAGTTAGGTCAATAAACGGAGTTGTTTCCTTCTCGCCGTTTTCGTTTATGATAGATATAGTGCCCGGTTGCTCTAAAATGAACAATCTTTCATCTCCGCAGTTTTCAATTCCTATTGGATTTTTAAGCCCTGTAGCAAATTCGGTAAGTGTAAGTTTTTGGGCATTTGCCAATTGAAATGTTAGGTAAAAAACAATGGTGCAAACAAAATACTTCATGGTAATTGTTGGAATTCAGTTGGTTAAAGGAAAAGAACTTGGTAACGCTAAATTAGTTCAAGCTTTCTAAAACTTGGTCAAAGTCAATACCACCAAAATTGCCAGAGCTCATTAAAAGCAATGCTTTCTTGTCAATTCCTTGTTCAATAATCCAGTCTTTTAAAACTTGTGGAGAGTCAAAGAACTCAATGTCGTCATTCTTGAAATACTGCCTTATTTCTTGGGCGGTAAAGGCCAAATTACCTTTTCGTTTCAAGGTTTCAGGATTTACAAACACTGCTGGTTTCTGAGCAGCATCTAAGCAACCAGCATATTCTGGCAAGAACGATTTGGTTAAACTGCTAAAGGTGTGAAGCTCTAGAACTGCCACAGTTTCATAGTTTTTAAATTGACTGGCTACAGCATTTGTAGATGCTTTTACCTTGCTTGGCGAGTGAGCAAAGTCTTTATATACAATGCCATTTTTAAAGGTTTTCAGCACTTCTAGTCTTCGGCCAGCACCCGTAAAATCTTGCATGTTTTTAAAGAACTTGAGTGCATCAACTCCCAATTCTTCACAAACTAACCTAGCACCTTCAAGGTTTTCTAAGTTGTGTTGTCCAATAATTTCAAGCGGTGTTTTTATGCCATCATGGTTAATAATGGTTTGGCCGTTTTCTATTGAATATTCAGGTGTTGTGTAAGGTTTTATAAAAAGATCGGGTTTAAAAAGACCACTAGCCATTTTGTCTAAAACAGGGTCGTTTACATAATAAACTAGTGCTCCTGAGTTTTGCTGTTCGAGCAACATTTCAAATTGCTGATGATATTCTTCAAGCGAAGGAAAAACATTTACGTGGTCCCAGGCTATGCCACTTACTAAAAGCACATGCGGTTTGTACCAAATAAACTTTGGGCGGCGGTCAATGGGTGATGTTAAATATTCATCGCCTTCAAGAATAATAATTGGCGCATCAGAAAGGCGAACGCTGTCTTCAAAGCCATCTACACTTGAGCCAACCATATAATCGAAATCAACTCCACTTTTTCTAAGGGCATACATCACCATGCTGGTAATAGTGGTTTTGCCGTGGCTTCCTGCAACTACCACGCGTGTTTTCTCCCTACTTTGTTCGTAGAGAAATTCAGGGAACGAATAAATTTTAATGCCCAGTTCTTGCGCTTTCAGTAATTCAGGATTATCGGCTTTTGCATGCATTCCTAGAATTACGGCTTCAATGTCAGAAGTTATATTTTCGGCATTCCAGCCCACAGTGGTTGGTAGTAGGCCTAATCTTTCTAATCTTGATTTTGCGGGATCGAAAATTACATCATCAGAGCCTGTAACCTGATGTCCCTTTTTATGAAGCGCAATGGCCATGTTATGCATAACTGCACCGCCGCATGCAATAAGATGTATCCGCATGGTGTTTTTATCTTCGTTCACAAAACAAGCTTACTGCTTTGCAACAACTTCAATCAACCGTTTTATCCGCATTACAATTGGTCTTGGCATTTGCCTTTGGGGCCTGCAACGGAGACCAAGACACTTCTCAAATTCCAGATGTTTCTGTAAACTTTAGAATTGACGTAAACGACCCACTTTATATAGATTTAAATCCTTATGGCGGTTATATTACGCTACCCAATGAAGGCTACCGTGGAATTGTGGTTTATCACAATTTTGATGATACCTACATGGCTTATGATTTATCGTGCACCTACGAAGTTTCAAATCCATGTGCTAGATTAGAGATTGTAAGCAATGGTTTCAACTTAAAATGTGGCGAAACCATCAACGGCACTTTTCAAGATTGTTGCGGCTCCAAGTTTGGTTGGGATGGCTTTCCAATTGATGGCCCAGCGCTTTACCCTTTAAAATTGTATAACACTACGGTTACAGGGAGTGTGGTTACTATTACTAATTAGAATTTGGTCTTGAATTTGGCAGCATCTTTAGCGGATTTAGAAAAATATGGCTTCTCCATTATTTCTAATGTCTATTCCAGCGAAGAAGTCGCAGAAATCGTTAAGACAATTAATTCAAAAGAAATAAAAGACCAATCAGTTTCAAATTCAAAGAATGTTTACGCAATTCGGCAGTTATTGGCTTCCATACCTGAATTAGCAGGACTATTGTTTAGCGACAATTTGAAAAATCTGTTAAGGCTACACTTTGGTCATGATTTTTTTCTTACGAAAGCTATTTATTTTAATAAGCCAAAAGACTCTAATTGGTTTGTTGCCTATCATCAAGATTTAAGCATAACAGTAAACCAGAAGGCTGAAGTTGATGGCTATACCAATTGGACATTTAAAAAGGGGCAATATGGTGTTCAGCCACCAGTTGAAGTTTTGGAAAATACTTTAACAATTAGAATTCATCTTGACAATACGGATTCAAACAATGGAGCTTTAGCCGTTAAGCCTTCAACCCATCAAAAGGGCGTTATACGGCTTGATTCCGATGAGTGGAAAGCCAAAGCTGATGAACTTTGCAAGGTTGAAGCAGGTGGAGTGATGCTAATGAAACCACTTTTGCTTCATACTTCTAAAAGATCAAAAATCAACGAGCAGCGCAGAGTAATTCACTTGGAATTTAATAATACAGAATTAGCCAAACCACTAAAGTGGAAAGAACGAATGAATCTCAGCTAGTTTACAACCCAAAATCCAACACAGCACTTTCTTCATATTTATGGTGCTTTCCTACCGCCGTGCCAATGGTTTTGTAGCCTTTGGCCAGCATTATTTTTCTATGGCCTAAGTCTTTAATGCCTTCGTCAACCAATAAATTCAGAATATGCCCTGCACCAGTAAGCCAACCAAACGAAAGGCACTCTCCATTATAATCGCCTTTGCAGGTTACTCTGGTGTGGTTTGAATACCTAAACCGATACATGTCTTTTCGCAAACAGTCAGCGGTTTTGCTCAGTTCTGCATCAGGTTCTAAAGCACCAACTGGATCCATGGCTTCAAGCGTTTTTTTGAGAGACTTATAGTATAATGTGTTCTTGTTTTCCTCTTTAACCAATTCTAGTTCAGCATATTTTTTAGGATACAGTCTAGCCAAATTTAGATAGAGAATCAGCTCTTTTTCTTCACCGTTTAAGTAAGAAACTTCAGCTGCGGTATTGGCTTTTTCTTTTTCGGTTTCGCTCCACTCTTCAGTTTCTGTAAAACTCAACAGAATTAAGAAATAGCACACAATTAGTCCTTTTACCATGAGATTTTTCATACCTGCTGCTTTTTTTGATCTAACGACAAAATTGCCGAATCTGTTATTTAGAATGGTCTATTGACTTTTTATTTGGAATTGCCTTAAAGGCGAAACCTTCTTTTGATAGGCGCTTGAGAAGTTCGGGTAAAATGACTTTAATATTTGGTAAAGCTTTGGGTTGGTCGTGCATAACCACTATGCTTCCTTCTTTCTTGGTTTTGAAATATAAATCAATGGCAAGAATGGGATCACTAGTTTTATCAAAATCATAGGTTATAAAATTCCACATAATAGGAGTTAATCCTTTTGACCTGAGTTTCCTTTCTGACATCCAAGTTAAATGACCATAAGGCGGCCGAAATAGTGAAGAATTAATTAAGGCAGAAGCGGTATCCACATCTTTCAGCCAAGTTTTCAAATTGGTTTTCCAAACGCTGTTGTGCGAATAGGTGTGGTTGCCTACCGAGTGTCCATCATTCAGTACACTTTTATAAATCTCGGGATGCTTTTCTACATTTTGGCCTACACAGAAAAAAGTGGCCTTGGCGTTGAACAAACGCAATTGTTCAAGCACAAAGGGTGTAACTTCTGGTGTCGGTCCATCGTCAAAAGTGAGATAAACTTCTTTTTGAGACGTGTTTATTCGCCAAATGCTTTTTTGGAATAGAAATTGGAAAAAACGACTCGAACGGTAAAGGCGCATGTAATTTTGATTGCTGTAGCCAACACCACAAAAATTATCAATCATGATGAAACAGAAGCTTAAAGTTACAATCGCCTACGTTGCCCTATTCGGCATTTTGGCAAGTTGCACCACCGGACGACGCGTGCAACGCATGGATCCTGAAACACAAACCGATTTAAGCGGCCGCTGGAATGATACTGATTCTAGATTGGTAGCCGACGAAATGATTTCTGATTGCTTGTCGCATAAATGGTTAGAAAGATGGAATGTGCAAAACAAATCTAAATCTGACCCAAGACCTGCCGTAATAGTTGGCTTGGTGGTAAACAAAACACAAGAACACATTGACCCTGAGATTTTTATTACTGATTTAGAAAGAGCATGTATTAACGACGGTTCAGTAAGAATTGTGGCTGGTGGCGAATTCAGAAACAAAATCCGCAACGAAAGAGCCGATCAACAAGATTACGCATCACTTGACACCAGAAAAGAGTGGGGCAAAGAGCTCGGTGCCGATTTTATGCTGCAAGGCACGTTGCACCAAATTGTTGATGAATACAAAAAAGACAAAGTGGTTTATTACAAAGTGAATCTTGAACTGCACAACCTTGAAACCAACGAGAAAGTGTGGATTGGCGACAAGCAGATTAAGAAAGGAATTAGCAACTAGAAGAATTTATGCGATTGTTTGGCTACATATTTTTGGCCCTGGCCTTTACCGGATGCATGAGTTATCATGCCATTCAGGGAAAATTTAATCGCTACTTTGAAAGTGGCGATTACCAAAAAGCCGAGCAATTATTGTCTAAAGAAAAAAAGGCCGACGAACGAAGAAACAGATTGCTCTATTTTTTCAATCGCGGCCTGCTTTCTTTTCTTCAAAACAAACATGAAGAAAGCAACGCGTTTTTCGAAAAAGCGGTGTTGTTTTACGAAAACGAATCGCAGAAACTGGGAACTGAAATTCTAACCAATTTCACCAACCCCAACATAAGCCCTTATTTCGGCGAAAGTTTTGAGCACATGTATGTTAACTACTACAAGGCGCTTAATTACTTAATGCTTAATGATTATGATGCTGCGTTGGTTGAGTGCCGCAGGCTTACCCAAAAGCTTAATGCGATAAATGATATTTACGAAGGCCGAAACAAATTCAAAAACAGCGCCTATTTGCAATGGTTTGTTGGCATGGTTTACGAGACGGTAAAAGACCACAACAATGCCTTTGTAGCCTATCGAAATAGCTACAATTTGTACAATGGAGACTATCAAGAATTTTTTGCGCTTGGTGCACCAGAACAGCTAAAAACCGACTTGTTGAGAGCAGCAGGCAAATCTGGTTTAGCAACGGAATTTGACTATTACGAGAAAGCATTTGGTTCTAAATATGTGCCAGCCAAATCAGAAAAGGCAACTGCCATAGTTTTATGGCACAATGGTTTAGCTCCGGTTAAAGAAGAATGGAGTATTGCCTTTACAGCAAACCAGAGCAACGGAAATTTATATTTTGTAAATGCCCAGTATGGATTTTCAATTCCGGTTCCACCAGACCAAGCTCAGAACAAACATGTGCAAGACATTAGAATGCTTAAAGTGGCTATGCCAAAATATTTTTCTCGCATTCCAGCCATTAAAACGGCACGGGTTTTTGCCGGAAATTCTTCAGTCAACTTTCAGGTTGCCGAAGACATTGGCCAAATAGCTGAACGCAGTTTACAAGACAGAATTGCGAAAGAAATTGGGAAGGCTGTATTGAGAGCAGTGGTTAAAAAAGCAAGTGAAATTGCAGCACGTGAGCAAAATGGAGATTTGGGAACAGTGCTTGGTGCGGTAAACTTTTTTACCGA
>JAGQWA010000380.1 GCA_020437725.1 Bacteroidota bacterium
TGTTTTTTCACTTCAGAAATTTTACGTCTGAGAAAGCGTACATCTGGGGTTCTGATGACTGTCACATCTGGTTAAGAACATAAAGCGGTAAAAATTGGCTGGATGTAAAAATGATTGTGGTGAACGGCGGTATGCTCATACTCCGATGTGTTGGGTTGAGAGAATGCATCTTACTGAGAAGATGGTCACTGGCTTTTAGAGACTTGACCCATGTTGCAGGTAATTGCCATTTTGCGGCTTGCTCGTCGTCGGTAATTTGGTTAGTCCTTGACGCAGTCCCTACGTGCGACATCCTCGTTTAATAGGTAACATTACGGGAAAGGACGGGATTACTAAAAGGAGAGGACTTCCCGCATGTAGGAGGCTACCTGACATGACGAGTGGTGGTGAGAAGGGTGCTTCATGGAGTGCTATTATAGTTATTCAAGCAAATATCTGAAGTAGAACTGAAAATTTTGTAATCTAACTTGCTAAATTCCTGCCTCTCGAATTTTGTTTTTACTTGTTTGATGCTTCATGGATTTGTAGATTGTAGAAGGTTTAGCATTTTTATAGCTTGAGGATGTTTAGGGAAAAAAAGAAGAAATTCATTTAAATCCTCAATGGCTGTGCGTATCCAATATTTGGGAGCCGAAAGAGAATCCCGGTACAGCGATTCTGCAATTGATGTGTTATTTACCGCTATTTGATAAAGAGCCAAATTGAAGTTGTTTCTCCAGTCTTGAGGAGATTCCTCGTATTTAGATTGGGCAAGGGAAATCGCTTGACTAATATCCAGTTTAGACTTTTCCGAATTGGCAGCCACTAAATACGCAATTCCGCGTCGGAAAAAATACCAGTCATTATTCTCACTTAATGCAATGGCTTTTGTATAATCATTAATTGCTGATTCATGCATTTGCTGTTTAAGAAACGCTATGCCTCGTTGACTATAAAGAGGAGCATGATCGGGCTTAAGGTGGATAACTTTTGTGTAATCGTCAATCGCTTTCTCTGTATTTTCCTGGTTTATTAGAAGAGTGGCGCGGCCAATATATGCTTCAATAAAATCAGGTTTAAGATTAAGCGCTTGAGCGAAGTCTTCCTCTGCTTCCTCGTACATATTTTGCAAAGAGTATAAAACCCCTCTGAGATAATATGCAGAGGCGAAATCTGGTTTGAGGCTAATAACTTTTGTGTAATCAGTTATAGCTTCTTCATATTTGGCCAGTCTACCAAAGCATGTGCCTCGCTGAAAGTAAGCATCTGAATTGTCATGATGTATGCTGATCAGCCGTGTGTAATCGTCAATCGCTTTATCATAATTCCCTTGCTTACTAAACGCCTGAGCCCGATTGTTATAGACTTCGGTATAGTCGGGTTTGAGATGAATAGCCTGTGTATAATTTTCAATAGCTTGCTCGTATTTCTCTAGCATGAAAAAGGCTTGACCACGGTTATTGTAAAGAGGAGCATGATCAGGTTTGAGGCGGATAGCTTGCGAATTATCGTCAATAGCTTGTTGGTAGCTTTTCTGCTTGAAAAATGAGAAGGCCCGGTTGCCGTAAGAGGGGTAGTGATTGGGCTTAAAATTTAGAACCTGTGTGTAATCATTTATTGCTTTTTCATATTGTCCTAGATCATCAAAAACCATTGCACGGGAAAAATAGGCATCAGAGTCATTGGGATTAAGGTGGAGAGCTTCCGTAAAATCATCAATGGCATTTTCATATTTATTTAGTTCTGTGAAAGAGCGGGCTCGAAAATAATAAAATTTGGATTCAGGTTTGAGTTTAAGAGCTTGTGTAAAGTCAGCGATAGCTTGCTCGTGCTTGCTTTGTAGACTAAGGGCTAAACCGCGATTAAAATAGAAATTGGGATAATTAGGACTGAGTTTTATGGCTTGTGAAAAATCACTGATAGCTTGCTCTGACTCTTTCATTTTTAGGTATGATAGTCCCCGGTTAAAGTAGGTAATGAAATCGGGATTAAGATGAATAGATACCGAATAGTCACTGACTGCTTGTTTGAACTCACCTTGAAGTCTAAAGGCATCACCCCGACCATTGTATGCGGCGGCAAGATCAGGCTTAAGGGCTATGGCCTTATTGAAATCAGCAATAGCTTCCCCATAGAGGCGTTGCTTAAAGTAAGCATCGCCCCGATTATAATAAGAAATAGCATCATCCGATTTAAGGTTGAGGGTCTGCGGAGACGAAAGGTCAAGGGGTGAAAAAGTCGTATCAACGGCAATGTCTGGTATATCGAGATTGGGACGTTCAATGCGTATGAGACGAATTAATTCGCGAAGACGATCATGTCGAACCAGATAAACAATTAAATTATTAATCTTGGTAAGCTTTTCATCACCTGCAATGTGTTCATAATCTATACCTAGATCAAAGGTAATTGTCTGTAATTCTGCCAAACTGAAGTGTTGATTTAAGATTAATCGGAGTTTGCGAACGGAAGAGATTGATTGTTCCATATTCATCAATTATTAGTAGATACCAGATCATCAATAATAGTAATGCTAGTCAATATGAGTGACGTATCTTTTGACTGATCACGATATTAAAAAGTATATTCTTTTTTGAAGAATAGTAAAATTTCATTTGCAAATCTTACGAGGCAGCTTTCCAAAGATTTAAAATGGGGTTGGTAAAATTTTTCCTAGCTTCAATTGTTCGAAAATTGGACTCCCGACCACTCTTTTGGCTGCAGGCGCTTCGTAACGTGTTTACAAGGGTGTTTTTTGTGCTCGCCTCTGGATACATAGAAACTGGTCCGCGTTGCTCGGTGTGATAATTTGCTAACTGTACGTCCGCCCTGTAAAAAATGACATTGGACAAAGAACAAGAGACGTACAGTTAGCACAGGGACGTACAGTTAGTTTTTGTGCCGACACAACATACATTGACAAACCCGCCGGCTGTGCGTAGAATGGCCCCGTAATCGCATGGATGCACTCACTGGAGTGCATTCATTGACAACGGCAAAAAAACACCCCCAACATTATTCAATAACCCAAACACAACCGGCGTGGTCTTGCGCCGGTCAATCTGTCTGCCCTCATGGGCGGCTGTTGGCCGTGTATAGCCTGCGCCGGTTTTTGCGTTTAGGTGTCCCCCTTCCTTCGAAGACTCAGGACAAGCTTTCTTTCCCTAAACATTCAGGCCAACCAAACACGGTGGCCGCAATCCATATCAAGGAGATGATCCATGGCTGAGCTATTTGCCCCAGCGGATGATGCCCGCGCACGTCGGCCGGACAAGACCTACTCCAAGCACATCATGCTGACCGAATTCGGCCGCGAGAAGATTGAAGCATGGGCCAAAGCCAACGGCCTCAACTTCAGCGCCGC
>JAGQWA010000381.1 GCA_020437725.1 Bacteroidota bacterium
AAGCAAAACAAGTGAACGGCAGTGAGTGAGCACCCACCGGAGCGCAAACGAGCTGGTAAGTGAACGGTATATGCAAGGGCGACCGAAGGGAGTTCATTTTCCCTTGCAGATATGTTTTTGCGGAACAAAACGGAACGACTGACGAACACCTATTTTCCTGCGTTGGGGATTGTGCGTTGGCAAAAAGCAAGTGTAGCACGGTATGGAATGCAGCTCAGCGGAATGGAATAACGGGCTTCTCTTGCTGTGTGGTGCTGTAAGTGGGTAAATGGAATGAGGAACGAATGAAATGCACCTACTGGAAGCACATGGGAGGGCGTGATGTAGCTTTCATTATCGACTTCTTCGTTGTTTTAGAAACTCCTTCAATGAAATTGTAGTTATCGAGAGCCCTTTTGCTTTAATCTGTAAACCATTATCTGAAGTGAGGATAATTGGATTTTCATTCTGAAAACTTAAAGCCACTGATAAGATCATGTTGTCAGGAGTTCGCTTATTGAAGTCATTAGGCAATAAAGATGTATCAGCTATTTCCATTGAGATATCTCGACTATCAATATTGTGGTTAATTGATTTTAAGGCCTTTTGAACCTTCCGCTGCCCTTCATTATCCATGGTGGATTTCAATTTATCTAATTCATCTAAGACTTTTGCAGAAAGTACGATGGGATATTTGGCATCTATTATGGAAATAATTTCAGGGTAATCAACAAAAACATTTGTATCAATTATGTAGATGTTCTTCTTATTTGGTTTGAGTTCTTTTTTTGGGCGGTCAAACTTACTTACATCAATGTGTCCGACAACCTTTAGGCCAGTTTTTGGCTTGGAATCGATTAGTGCATCAACGCCCTTAGACTCAGGATTATCTTCATTTTTTAAATTTTGCGGAATTGAGTTTTTGCGGCTGCAACGGCCTGAGGTATGATCATAATGAAATGACAAACTATCTTGTAGTTTCGTCATGTAGAACTCAACTTCTACGGGTAAATTAACCTGCTTATAGTAGTTGTCAGTAACTAGGATAAATGTTGCTTTTTTAGCTCTGCTCGTAGCAACATTGAATCGATTAAGATTGAAAGAAAATGAACTTGGTTTTGGTATGACGTAAAAGCAATAGTCAACGTCTAGACCCTGAACTCTATCAACTGATTCAATCAAATAATTTCGAGAACTTGTTTTGGACTTTAGGTTTTGTTGCAAATAAGTGAGCGTCTCTATGTAAGGGGTCAAGACTGCAATTGAGTTGCCCTTAATACTAAGGAGTTCATCAACACTTTGTACTAAAAAACGAATCATATGTTGCAAGACATCTTGTGCCTTAGAATTGAATTGTATCAGGCTTGGACCACCTTCGCTGTGAATTATTGAACTGAGTGAATTAGTTTTTGAAATATCAGAGTCAATTGATTCAAATAAAGATTTGGATTGAATAGTGTTGTCGTAAAAACTATTTGTGAAATCAGTGGAACGCTTTGTTAGTCTGCGGGTTTCAATTTTGCGATTAAAAGAAAACTCACGAATTTGACTGAGCGTATTCATTCCATGAATAAGATGGTCAATATTTGGAAAAGCTTTGTGGTTTTTATTGTTTACGAATGGCACAATTTGCCTTGGGTCACCAACAACTATCACCTTCTTACCAACTTTGCATGCCGCAGCTATTGTTGTTAAGTAGGCTTGTGAAGCTTCTTCTACAATGATATAGTCATAAGTCTCATATTGTTCAAGCCAAATACTCGAGAACTGATAATACGTTGATAATTTCAGGTGGCCTTTTACCGGAATCAAATCTTTTGTAGATAACAACTGAGGAAACTTCTTTTTTTCATCGATTGACAAAGGAAGCTTGGAGACTCGTCCTTCATTAAAAAGCTTATTAAAGAAAGGCTTTTCACAAGCTTCAACAGCAGCCATATTAGTTAATGCGGTAATCAAAACTGACTTGTTATCCAGTACTAATCGTGATGCAATATCCGCAACTTGGTGGGTCTTTCCCGTACCTGGAGGTCCTTGGAAAACATAAACGTTGTTTTTTTCAACGTCATCAATTATTGCACCAGCTATATCTATGTCCTCTGTTAAAAGTTTTGGCTTTGTAGCCGAAGTTAAGGAGTATTTAAAGTTTAATAGGTTTTCCCAAATTTCAATACCATTTTCATTTAGGCTAGTGCTAAAATCCATTAAATTCTTCAGATACTCGAAAGGTGGTATTGTTGGGCCAAATGCAACTAATTGATTGTATTCTAAGTTCTCAACAAAATCTGCCTCCAAATCGCGAATTAGCATGGTGATCCAACCATTCCTTTTGGAAGGGATATAATCAACAATTTTTGTTTCCGATCTATTCCTGTCTTTTAGAAGGTCTGAATAAGTTTGGTTACCCCAACTGTTCGGTTTTTCATAACCTTTTTTTAGTGTAAAGCAATTGAGTCTCTGATCAAGTCTGGGTGCATGGTATTTGTCACCTGAGGGTATGTCAACAAAAACATTACCTCTCAATTCATCTATGCCACGGTATTGGCCAACATAAATAGAGCCATTTTGAAACAATGAAATACCTGTGGTATTGAATGTGTTCTTAACTGAAAACTCAAGTTCTCTAAGCTCTTCTGCATAAAATCGTATTTGATTCTCTTTGGTTACCATTTCTTAATCGAATGAGAAGTTATCACCTGCAACTACCGAATTGTTTTCTTTTGAGTTTGTTCTTTTCTTTTTGAGTTTAGAGAATAGACTTTCTCTCATTTTTTCACTCGTTACTAGTATTAAATGAGATTCAGATTCGAGCGTATCAAATACACCATCAATTTCATCAGTTAACTTGTTGTTCGGTATTCTGAATAGCACATTCTCTGCTAGCTCTTCTTCAAGGAGTTCAAGACGATCTTTAAAGAGACGAGGACTATTACCCGGATATATAACCACAAGATACATTGCATTGTCTACTAGCATATCCCAATGCTCTTTGTCTAAATACAACAAACCGCCCTTGGCGCTGCGAACTATGCAGCTTATATGATTCCCGTTTGGATCTACAATATTGGTTAATGCTGAACCAGCATTATTCACTTGACTTACGTCATATCCATTTTCATCTAAAAAGTAAACGGCATGAGTTTTAGCATTGCCACTTTCCCTTTTCTGGTCTTCTTCAGAGATGCCTAATCTATTTTGAATCAATCGATCAATGTCTTCCTTATACTCAAAGCTATCTTCATCTAGCAGGGATTCATTTTGGAGTGTTTTATAGTGCCAATTTTTTAATAGCTCCAGTTTTTCATGGGGGAACTCTGCAGGTAAATTATTCAATATGTCTGACTTAAGAA
>JAGQWA010000382.1 GCA_020437725.1 Bacteroidota bacterium
GTGCTAAAGCGACTGGCAGCGCAATTAATTGAGAATCATAACCAGTTCGAAAACACGGTTTTAATTGGTCTTCAGCCACGGGGCATATTCTTAGCCGTAAAAATTCAAAAGATTTTAGAAGAACAACTTCAAACCATTATCCCCACCGGACGACTTGACATTACTTTTTACCGCGACGATTTTAGAAGAAGAAATGAACCTATTTTGCCTTCAGCGCTTGATATTGAATTCAGCATTGAAGACAAAAACGTAATTCTCATAGATGATGTTTTCTACACCGGCCGCTCGGTAAGATCTGGGCTTGAAGCCATGCTGGCTTTTGGCAGACCACGAAAAGTGGAGCTCCTAGTTTTGGTTGACAGAAAGTATAGCCGACAACTACCCGTTGCTGCCGACTATTCGGGAATTAAAGTAGATACCAGAACCAACGAACGCGTAAAAGTTGAATGGCAAAGCACTGATGGTGCTAATAAAGTAACCTTGTTAACTGAGTTAGAATCTAAACAAGCAGAGAAAAAGTAGAATGAGTGCATTAAGCGTAAACCACTTATTAGGAATAGAAAGTCTTACCAAACAAGACATTGAACTCATTTTTTCTACTGCTGATAATTTTAAAACTATACTCAACAGGCGCATTAAAAAAGTGCCATCGTTGCGAGATATTACTATTGCCAATGTCTTCTTTGAGAATTCGACACGCACCAGAATTTCATTTGAGCTAGCTGAAAAAAGACTTTCAGCCGATGTGGTGAATTTCAGTGCATCATCATCATCAGTAAAAAAAGGCGAAACCCTTCTTGATACAGTGAATAACATATTGGCCATGAAGGTTGATATGGTGGTGATGAGACACCCACATGTTGGCGCACCCAATTTCTTAGCACAACACATTGACGCTAATGTGATTAATGCCGGCGATGGAACACACGAACATCCTACTCAGGCGTTGCTTGATGCCTATTCAATACGCGAAAAAGCACATGAATTTAATGGACTAAACGTGCTGATTTTAGGCGACATACAACATTCAAGAGTAGCGCTTTCTAATATTTACTGTCTCACCAAATTAGGTGCTAACGTAAAGCTTTGCGGCCCGCCTACCCTTATCCCAAAAAACATAGAGAGCCTCGGAGTTGAAGTAAGCTACAACTTGCAAGAAAGCCTTGAATGGTGCGATTTTGCCAACGTATTGCGCATTCAATTAGAACGACAAAAAGACAGCTACTTTCCAGGACTAAGAGAATATGCCAATCATTTTGGTGTAACCATGCAAAGGTTGAACAATCTGAGCAAGCCTATTACCATAATGCACCCAGGCCCTATGAACCGTGGAGTTGAAATTGAAAGTAAAGTGGCTGATTCTGAGCACTCGGTAATTCTAAATCAAGTAGAAAATGGCGTGGCCATTAGAATGGCAGTTCTTTATTTACTTGCATCTAACCCCAGCTAAATGAATATTTCCATTTCAGTTGTCATCATAATTATTACCGTACTGGTTTCTTTTCGTGCATTTAGTGATCCTGAGCTTAAATACAAACTCATTTTTTACCCTTATAAAATAAATGGTGAAAGAGAATGGTATCGCTTTATTACTTCTGGGTTTATTCACGCTGACATTCAACACTTAGTTTTTAATATGATAACGCTCTACTTTTTCGGTAGAAATGTGGAGTTTTATTTCGACTATTTGATGGGCGGCAGCGGTAAAACGGTTTTCATTCTATTTTATGTGGCCGCTATGGCAGCTGCAAGCACATTTAGTTACTTCAAGCATAAAGATAACCCAGGTTATATGGCTTTGGGTGCTTCGGGTGCGGTTTCTGCCGTGTTGTTCTCAACAATTTTGGTAAGCCCTTGGAATTTAATTTATGTGTTCCTTATTCCTTGCCCTGCCATTTTATTTGGTGTTGCTTATTTGATTTACTCCGCCAGAATGGCCAAATTAGGACGTGACAATATTGGCCATGATGCGCATTTATTTGGAGCCATTTTTGGAGTAATTGCCACCATAGTTATTGCTCCTGAAACAGTTGAAATATTTATTAAACAGCTGCTAAACCCAGGCTTTTTGCAATAATGATAGACTTTAGAAGCGATACCGTTACAAGGCCTACCCAAGCCATGTTACAGGCCATGCAAAATGCCAAGGTTGGTGACGATGTTTTTGGCGACGACCCTTCAATTAATGAATTGCAGCGCGTTGCTGCCCAAATGTTTGGCATGGAAGCAGCACTCTTCTGCCCTAGCGGCACCATGACCAACCAGATAGCCATTAACGTTCATACCAAGCCAGGTGATGAAGTAATCTGCGAAGAAAACTCGCATGTTTACTTGTACGAAGGCGGTGGAATTGCCAAAAATTCAGGTTGTTCAGTAAGGCTTCTGAAAGGACAAAAAGGTCAAATAACCGCTCAGCAAGTAGAAGAAGCTATAAGAGCTGATGATCAGCACTTCCCCAAATCAAGATTAGTTAGCTTAGAAAATACATCTAATAAAGGTGGTGGCACTTGTTATTCAATTTCAGCTTTGGAAGAAATTAAAGCTGTGTGCGAAAAGCACAATCTGGGTTTTCATCTAGATGGTGCGCGGTTGTTTAACGCTATGGTGCAAACTGGTCAAAATGCAAAAAAATACGGCGAACTCTTTGATTCTATTTCCATCTGCCTTTCAAAAGGTTTAGGATGCCCAGTTGGTAGTCTTCTGCTTGGCACCAATACTTTTATTTATCATGCCAGAAGAACCAGAAAAGTTTTTGGTGGCGGAATGCGACAAAGCGGCTATTTAGCGGCAGCAGGCCTTTATGCGTTGGAAAACCATATTGAAAGGCTAAAAATAGACCATGAAAACGCTGCCATACTTGCTAATTCGCTCAGAAAATGCTCTTTGGTTGAAACTGTTATTGAACCCGAAACCAATATTGTTGTTGCGCATGTTGCCAACAGCCGAGCAGTAGATTCTATTTTAGAAATTTTGAAAAGCAAAGGGATTCTTGCTGTTCGATTTGGTGCAGATTCAATTCGTTTTGTTACGCATTTAGACCTTTCAGCGCAAGATATTGAGCAAGCCTGCCGTATTATTGAAGGGCTATGAAAAGAATTTACTTCTTAGTTATTGCTGCCGTTGTTCTTTATTCAGGCTGTGATAACTCCAAAAATTCCAACCAGAATTCCAATTCAAATAAGGCTCAAGAAACAGCATCAAAGCTTAGAGCCAATTCAAATGCTGAAAAAAACGATTCGGCAACAGTAGTTTCTATTTTTAACGAAGCCCTTGAAAATGGCCGAGCCTATAACTGGCTTCATTATTTAACCACCCAAATTGGCGGCAGA
>JAGQWA010000383.1 GCA_020437725.1 Bacteroidota bacterium
CTCTTTTTAAATGTTGAATTTCCGCCAATACCCAAATAAAATCCAGCGTCAATGGCGCGTTTGCCTTCGTCAACTGTTCCACCAAAACAATGAAAAATGCCCTTTAAATCCCCATTTTGACATTTCTCCACTAACGCAATGGCATCATTAAACGACTCTCTGGTATGAATTATGGCTGGCAAACCCCGCTCCTTTGCCCATTCTAATTGAATTTCTAGCGCTTTTAATTGTTCGGCTCTAAAAGTGTTATCCCAATAATAGTCGAGCCCAATTTCGCCAACGGCAATGTATTTTTCATTTTCAAACTCGGCTTCAATGGTTTTTAAATCTTGTTTGTAGTTGCCACTTACAGAACATGGGTGCAAACCCATCATACCATAACATGCATCAAATTGCTGAATGGCATTTCTAATGGCAGGTATTGATTTTGTATCAATATTGGGTAATAAAAGATGCGAAATGCCAACTTCTAGGGCTCTTTGAACGGCATCTGCCCTGTCTATATTAAACTGCTCTGAAAACAGATGTGTGTGCGTATCTATTAATTGCAACTTCACTTTTTTAGAAAACAATGCAATGATGATGATTAAAATGAAGTTATTTTGACAGAACCTGTATTTATTTCATCATAATCATTGAAGATTAACAAGTGGCGAAGAGAAACATACCTGAAAGCGATATTGCCCTTTTAAAAGACACCTTCTTTAACAATCTTGGAGCGGTTGCCATTTACGATCCTAAAGATGTAGTTACTGGAAATTTCACTGATGATTTTATTTACCTAAAAACGGTTGAAGAAATTATTACGGCTCAGAATATGGGCAATAAAGTTCTGCTGGTTTTCTTAGGTGATGCAAAAGAAATAAAACAGATAAATCAAGATGCGTTTGGTGGAATAGTGTGCTTAGATCAATTAAAGAACAACCACACTGAATGTGTTTTGTATTTCTATAAAAGCAAATTCAACACCATAAGGTTTGGCTATCCTAAAGAATTAAAAGCCCCGCATTTTTACAATATTCTCCATGAAAATTACGAGTATTTATGGTACACCAAATGGCTAGACAAAGCGCTATTTGCCACTGGTTTGGGCAGCTTATCGGCACAAGGCCACTATTATGTTTACCATAAAAAAGAAACGCATGTAGATTTTGGCAGCAATTTTAAATCGAATGAGTTTTTTTTCTTCTCTGAAGATTATATGTTCGACAGGATGAGCCAGTGCTTTTTAATTGATGGAAAAAGCGTTGTGCAAACGGTTAAGTATGGTGATTCTGAATTTAACAACGAGCGTTTAGCACATGAACGACAGATTTTGAGCCAAATACACAATGCTCATTTGAATTTTGAGGTAGTTCAGGTGCCAAGAATTATTGATGTAAATAATGATTTGGTGCTAACCAACAACTGGCCTAACGGAGCCGAAATGCCTGATTTGCTGCAAAAAGAGCATTACTTGGGCCTAACTGAAATTTACTCGCAGCTTAAAGGGGTTAAACAAGTTGGCACTTTTATAACCGATCACAATTTTGTTTCTATCATTCAAGCCATTAAGAATATTCTGGCCGAAAATCTTCAACCTAGAGGATTAAGCGCCAAGCATATAGAGGAGTTGTGCATAGAAATATTGGTTCTGCTAAATGGGCTAAACCCTACTGAGCCATTTTATACATCAATGTACCATGGCAATTTTTCACCGGCCAATATTCCGGTTAAAGGCGGAAAGATTTACATTAATAATTGGGAGAAATCAGTAACTGAAATGCCACTGCTTTTTGATTTCTATTACTTTCTATTTCATAGAATGGAAACTGCGGAGAATCCGCAAATGGGTGAGTTTGATGACTTAATGAAGCGCATGATTAAAAACAAACACTTAGTTGCCATTGTAAAAGAGAACGACATCAACTTTAAACTGAACTTGGCCTTGTTTCATGCCTACCATATTGTTACAAGACTACAGGTGTTTTTGCGTCAGCGTTTTATAAATCCAAACGCCAATTTTATTCTTGCATTTTGGCGACAAACACTTGAACGTGTTAATCAACTAGATATTTAACTACAGCAGCTGTGTAATTACGTTTTCAACCGAAACGCCTTCAGCTTCGGCCTTGTAGTTTTTAACTAGTCTATGCCTTAAGACCTCGAGTGCTACGGCTTTAACATCTTCAATATCGGGCGCATATTTTCCGTTTATAAGCGCATTACATTTTGCTCCAATTACCAAATATTGTGAAGCTCTCGGCCCTGAACCCCAAGAAATATACTCTTTAACTTGAGCAGGAGCGGCGCTCGAATCTGGTCTGGTTTTACCTACCAGTGCCACGGCATATTCCAATACATTATCAGCAATTGGCACCTTTCTTACCAAATCTTGGAAATAGAGTATTTCTTCTGCAGACAGCACGCTATTTACCGTTGCTGTGTGGTTGGTGGTTGTTCTTTTAACAACTTCAAGCTCTTCTTCATAGCTTGGGTATTCAACTTTAATGTTGAACATAAAACGGTCTAACTGAGCTTCTGGAAGAGGATAAGTACCTTCTTGTTCAATGGGATTTTGAGTAGCTAATACAAAGAATGGGTTGCCTAATCTATGAATATGACCGCCTATGGTAACATTGCGTTCTTGCATGGCTTCAAGCAATGCAGCTTGTGTTTTTGGTGGTGTTCGGTTAATCTCGTCGGCCAAAACAATATTGGCAAACAAAGGCCCTTTTATAAATTGAAATTCCTTCTTATCATTTAAAATCTCAGACCCCGTGATATCGCTTGGCATAAGGTCTGGCGTAAACTGAATACGACTAAAATCTAAATCAAGAGCTGATGCAATGGTGTTTACCAAAAGTGTTTTGGCCAAACCTGGCACACCAATTAAAAGGCAATGACCTTTACTAAATATGGCATTTAGAGTAGATTGAACCACTTCTTGTTGGCCAACAATTACTTTGTTAATTTCAGAAGTAAGTGTTTGGTATTTTAGAGCAAACGCATCGGCTGCTTCTTTATCGTTAGCATAGTTAATGCTCATTCTAGTTGTATTTATCTATGGTTTCTAAAAGTTTGATAATCTGCGGGCATTCTTTGTATTCATCATCTATTCTAAAATAAACTGATGGTATGGTTTTATGAGCCCAATCGTTGAGCACTTTGTTTGTTTTCTTGAGTTTGGTTAATTCGCTTAAACGCGGATAATCTTGATTTAAATTGGCAATATGTGGCTCAATTTTATCTTTCAAATAAAGAATTCTGTAAGCTGTGCGCATATCTGGTGTATTATAAATAACGGGATGAGAAATATCTCCTACACCTAATTCT
>JAGQWA010000384.1 GCA_020437725.1 Bacteroidota bacterium
TCATTTAGCAAGAATAAGAGCTCCATTTCTTGGCTCTCAATTGCGCCTTCGTATGCCAAATCAAATTTGAAATCAGCCATTTCGGCTTTGCGCTCTACCGATTTTATGCGTGCATGCGTGTATTGAATAAATGGCCCGGTATTGCCTTGAAAATCAATAGATTCTTTAGGGTTGAAAGTAATTCTGCGCTTAGGGTCTGTTTTAAGTAAGAAGTATTTTAAGGCGCCCATGCCAAGAATGTAGTAAAGATGCTCGCGTTCATCTTCGTCCAGCATATCAATTTTGCCTAATTCTTCGGTTTGCTTTCTGGCCGTATCAACCATTTCATCAACCAAATCGTCAGCATCAACCACAGTTCCTTCGCGGCTTTTCATTTTGCCTTCGGGCAGATCAATCATTCCGTATGAGAAATGGTAAATGCCATCAGCGTATTCTCTGCCTAGCTTTTGTATAATGAGCTTAAGCACCTTGAAATGATATTCTTGCTCATTGCCAACTACATAAATAGAGCGTTCGCAACTGTGTTCTTCAAATTTTAAATCAGCAGTGCCTATGTCTTGGGTCATATAAACTGATGTTCCATCGGCTCTAAGAACCAATTTCTCATCAAGGCCATCTTTTGTTAAATCGCACCAAACTGAGCCATCGTCTTTTCGATAGAAAACACCTTTCTCAAGGCCTTCATTAATGCAATCTTTACCAAGCTTGTATGTATCAGACTCATAATAGAATTGGTCAAAATCAACGCCCAAACGCTCGTATGTGCGGTTGTGGCCTTCATACACCCAACCGTTCATTGTTTTCCAAAGCTCAACTACTTCTTCATTGCCAGATTCCCATTTAATAAGCATTTCGCGAGCTTCGGCCATTAGCTTAGAGTCTTTTTCGTCTGCTAAACTTTCGCATTCTGCTTTATATGCCTTGTCGAACTCAACATAGTACTTGCCAACTAAATGGTCGCCTTTCATACCAGTTGATTCAGGTGTTTCACCTTTGCCAAATTTCTGCCAAGCCAACATCGATTTACAGATGTGTATTCCACGATCGTTCACCAAATTGGCTTTTACTACATGGTGGCCAATTGCCTTAAAAATCTCTGATATTGAGTAACCTAACAATACATTTCTAATATGCCCTAGGTGCAATGGTTTGTTGGTGTTTGGCGAAGCATATTCCACCATTATTTTACTCGGTTCATCTGTTCCTTCAACCACCAAATCATCATGTTGAGCCATTTCAGTTAGCGCTGAAATCCAAAAAGTATCAGTCAATTTCAGGTTCAAAAAACCTTGAACAACATTGAAGCTTTCAACTTCTGGCATAGCATTTACCAATTGCTCGCCAATCTCATTGGCAATTATTGGTGGAGCTTTTCTGGCCGCTTTGGTAAATGGAAATACCACCAAAGTATAATCTCCTTCAAACTCTTTTCTGGTGCGCTGCACAGGAAGACTGTCTATTTCAGTTCCATAAAGTTTGTTTGCTATGCTAAGTGCGTTTTGCTCTATCTGTTTGCGGATACTCATTATAAAATGTTGAATGTTAAATGTTGAATGTTAAATGAATGCTTGTGAACTCGCATTTAACATTAATCACTTTTCATTATTTGACAAATCCCTAAAAATGGCGAAGAACTCGATAGTTTATTAAATTTCACTTTAAACTAGAAACTTTAAACTCTAAACTTCTTACTCCCATTCAATGGTTGCCGGCGGTTTTGAGCTTATATCGTAAACCACACGGTTAATGCCCTTTACTTTATTAATAATTTCATTGCTGATTTTCGCAAGCAATTCATAAGGAAAGTGCATCCAATCGGCCGTCATTCCATCTACTGAAGTTACAGCTCTTAATGCCACAACGCGCTCATAAGTGCGTTCATCGCCCATAACACCTACAGATTGTACCGGAAGTAAAATAGCTCCGGCCTGCCAGGTTTTATCGTACCAACCGCTTTGCTTCAAATTGTCTATGTAAATTTTATCAGCTTCTTGAAGCAGGGCCACTTTTTCGTCAGTTATATCGCCAAGAATTCTAATGGCCAAACCTGGCCCAGGGAAAGGGTGGCGATTCAATATGTTTGGATCAATTTCTAACTCTGCACCAACACGTCTCACTTCATCTTTAAATAGCAATTTCAAAGGCTCAATAACCTTAAGGTGCATTTTTTCAGGAAGCCCGCCAACGTTGTGGTGCGACTTAATGGTTGCCGATGGTCCTTTTACGTTAACCGACTCAATTACATCTGGATAAATGGTGCCTTGGCCAAGCCATTTAGCGCCTTCAACCTTATTGGCTTCTTCTTGAAAAACATCAATAAACACGCGGCCAATGGTTTTGCGTTTGGTTTCAGGGTCAGAAATGCCAGCTAGTTCATCTAAGAATCTGCGCTTTGCATCTACTCCAATAATATTCAAACCCATATCGCGGTAGGAGTGAAGCACTTCTTCGTACTCATCTTTTCTCAGCAAACCATTGTCAACGAAAATGCAAATCAGGTTTTTACCTATGGCTTTTTGAATAAGCGTTGCAGCAACAGAAGAATCAACTCCGCCCGAAAGACCCATTATCACTTTATCGTTACCAATTTCAGCTTTTAAAGAATCTATGGTTTCGGTAACGAAATGGGCCGGTGTCCAGTCTTTGCTAAAACCACATGCGTTCAAGAAATTGTCTAAAACCGTTTTTCCTTCGGTTGAATGATGAACTTCTGGGTGGAATTGAATGCCCCAAACCTTTCGCGTTATAGATTGGAAAGCAGCTACTTCAACTTCGTGTGTGCTTCCAACCACTTCAAACTCGTCTGGCAAGGCCACGATGGTATCGCTATGCGACATCCAGATTTGCGAGTCTTGCGAAACTCCGTTGAGAATTACGTTCTCTTTTTTGCTGGCAATATGCGCACGACCGTATTCCCTAATCTTCGATCTCTCAACTGTTCCACCGCCATTTTTGGCAAGTAATTGTGCCCCGTAGCAAATTCCTAAAACTGGGAATCTTGAAGTAAAAGCTTCAATATCAATATCAGGAGCGCCATCTTCTAAAACCGAAGCGGGACCACCAGAAAAGATTACACCTTTAATGTTCTCGTCAATTTCGGGCAAATGGTTAAACGGATGAATCTCTGAATACACGTTTAGTTCGCGGATTTTACGGGCAATGAGCTGGGTAAACTGCGAACCAAAATCAATGATTAATACTTTTTCGTGCAAGGCCTTGTATTTGAAGGCGCGAATATCTTATGAATGGGTGGATTAAGTGGAATTGAATTAGGCAATTTGACAATTGGTGGCTTCGCTCAATA
>JAGQWA010000385.1 GCA_020437725.1 Bacteroidota bacterium
CTTACATAAAGGCTTCTAATAAAAACAGTTGATTTCTTAAGCTCTCTTTTAAAAGGATATACGATGGTTTCGTTAGCAGATAATTTCGTTTTGGCGTAAAGCGCTTGGTCTTTTTGGTATTGTTTATTAGCGGCTAAAAACGTGGTTAATTCTTTCTCTTGCTTTTGTGTCAACTCGCCTTCAAGCTCAGCAATTAAGAAGAAATCTATGTTTTTGTGGGTAATTGTGCCCAACTCCAGTTCTTTATGTAGATCTGTTTTAGGAATAAATTCAACTGATTCTGCTTGAAGTGTTACTTCTTCTAAATCAATGTCAAGTTCTTCCTTAAGCTCTGGGTGTTGCTCTAAGAAAGCATAAAACTTGGCCAATTGGCTCTCTGATAGATTACCTTCAAGATAATCTAAGAACCAGGCTTCGTAGTTATGTAGGGTTAAGTTCATTCTTAAAGTACTGTTTCTAGTTTGCCTATGTAGTTTTTCAATGCTTTTCTGGCCCTAAAAATGTAAACCTTCACCTGCGATTCATTTAGTCCGGTTATCTCTCCTATTTCATCGTAAGGATAACCTTCATAATCTCTAAGCATTACAACTGTTCGTTGTATTTCAGGCAGTATTTTTAAGGCTTCGGCCAAAATTTCACTGAGTCCTAAATATTGTTTATCGGTGCTATGTTCTGCTGGATTTACTTCTTCAAAATCAGTAATTCTCTTGTTCTTTCTTATATGGTCTATCATGGTTCTATAACCAACTGAGAACATGTAAGACTTTACAGTTTTGAAATCAATCTCATCAACATGACGCCACATTTTTTCGAAGGTGTCTTGCACAATATCGCGCGCTACATCTTCGTCACGGATGTTCTTCAGAACAAACCTGTACAGATTGTCTGAATACATATTAACCGTTTCGTTAAACTCTATGGTCGTCATATCAATAGCCCGATATGCAGGTAGTACGTTGAATGAAAAATTATGTTACAAATAAACTCAAAAAATTTTTCAATCATTTTGTAACTCACTGAATTTATGACATTTAACCACTAAAATTAATCAGAAATAATTTTCGTTCACACGAAAAATTGGAATGTTAAAAGCTTTATTAAATAGTGGCTAAACAAGCCAAATTCTTCATTTATTTTCGCCACGCTAATAATCAGGCTTGGAGTACTTAGTAATTGGGGGTTACCTATTCTTTCTCACTTTTATTCTTCTTTATAGTATACACCAATTGTATTTGGTGAGTGCCTATTTAAAGGCTAAGAATCCAATGCATAGAACTCCCATTCAACCAACTATTTGGCCAAAGGTTACCATTCAACTTCCACTCTATAATGAGCGATATGTAGCCAATCGACTCATTAATTGCATTTGCCAGTTTGATTACGATAAAACGCTTCTGCAAATTCAAGTACTCGACGATTCAACCGATGATACAAGTGAAATATTGGCCATTGAAATAGAAAAATTCAAGAGCCAAGGCTTTAACATTGAGCATATTAGGCGCACTAACCGAGTTGATTTTAAAGCGGGTGCTCTTAAACATGGACTAGAAAAAGCCACCGGTGAATTTGTCGCCATTTTTGATGCTGATTTCCTTCCAGAACCTGATTATCTGCGCAAAACGGTGCCTTATTTTCAGGATGAAAACGTGGGAGTAGTTCAAGTGCGTTGGGGGCATTTGAATGAGAAATATTCTGCACTTACGCAAATTCAGGCCTATGCCTTAAACGCGCATTTTAGCATTGAGCAAAAAGGCCGAAACAGCAAGAACCACTTCATCAATTTTAACGGCACAGCCGGAATTTGGCGCCGCGAAGCCATTGAAAATGCTGGCAATTGGCAAGGCGATACACTTACCGAAGATTTAGACCTTAGCTATAGGGCTCAATTGAACAACTGGAAGTTTGTGTATTTGGAAGATGAAATTGCCCCAGCTGAGTTACCTACCACCATGAACGGCATTAAAAGCCAACAATACCGCTGGGCCAAAGGAGCGGCCGAATGTGCTGGTAAAAACTTAAGCAAAGTGCTGCGAGACAAAAATGTAAAATTCAGCACCAAATATGCCGCCGCTTTTCACTTACTAAACAGCTTTGTTTGGGTATGTGTGTTCCTTTCTGGAATGCTGCTCCTGCCCTTTTTAAAGATTATTGGATCCGACTTTCTAGACAGAAACCTACTCGGCTTTATTGGCATTTACCACTTCTCGTTTTTTGCGCTACTGATATTCTATGTTATTGCCAATTGGCAGTTTGGCATAAAATCAACCAAAGATTTTTTCAAAATCTTGCTGCTCTATCCACTGTTTTTGGCGTTGAGCATGGGGCTTAGTTTATACATTTCGAGCGGTGTTATAAAAGGCTATTTGGGTATTAAAACAGCTTTTGTTCGCACACCGAAGTTTAACATTAGCAGCTCATTAGACCAATTTAAAGGCAAGCAATACACCCAATGGAAAATGAATTGGTTTGTTTTGGCAGAGATTCTATGCCTCGGCTATTTTGCTTTTAGCAGCTACTACGCCTACCAAAACCAATACTGGATTTCCCTACCGTTCTTGGCTATGCAATGCCTTGGTTTTGGTATGGTGCTGTTCTACGCTTACCGCCACGCTCAATTGGCGAATAAGAAGGGTTGAAAAGTGAACTAAAACCCACCCATTAAGTCATTCCGACGGCAGGAGGAATCTCTAAAAGCAGAAACCTTAAATCGAATTTTCATACTTAACCGCATGCAAAAACCTGTGACTTGAGAGATCACTCCTATCGTCGCGATGACCTTGTGGTCGCGTTATGGCATCTACTTTAAAAGTCGGAGACTCCTTCCCATCGTCGGAGTGACGTTGTGGTTAGAGTTGGGTTGAACCCGTGTACTGAATCCAAAAAAACTGTCGTCTGTGGTCTGCCGACTGTGGACTTAAGTTAGAGACTCCTTCCTATCGTCGGAGTGACGTTGTGGTTAGGGCGGCTTAGACCCTAATACTGGATCCAAAAAATCTGTCGACTGTGGTCTATCGACTGTGGACTAATTAGCTATTTCCGCCTAAGAATTAAGCCTGTTAAAAGAGACACAATTAAGCCAATTGGAAGAATTTCTGTTGATGTAATTAGAATTCGAAGAATGGGATTTTCCAATGCTTTGCCCCATTTTTCAATATTCTCTACCTGCTCTATTTTTTCATCATTATCTAAATCACTTGACAAGTTTATGTCATCTACTAAACATGCTGTGTATTGCTCACCCCATTTTGAGCCTGTCTCAGTAGCAGTGTAACTCATCCATCCACCCACATAAATGCCTGTG
>JAGQWA010000386.1 GCA_020437725.1 Bacteroidota bacterium
CTACGCGAAGACATTGAACTTATAGAAGGAGTATACGAGCCACTTGATGTTGAAACATATAGAAAAGGTCAGATTTCGCCTGTGTTTTTTGGCTCGGCAGTAAACAATTTTGGGGTAAAAGAATTGCTTGATTGTTTTATAGATATAGCTCCGCATCCACTACCAACCAAAACAGTAGAAAGAGTGGTTGAACCCTATGAAGATAAATTTAGTGGATTTATTTTTAAGATTCATGCCAACATGGATCCTAAACATCGCGATAGAATAGCGTTTTTGCGTATTAGTTCAGGAATTTTTGAACGAAACACCAACTATTTACACGTTCGCTCTGATAAGAAATTGAAGTTTTCTAATCCAACGGCCTTTATGGCCGATAAAAAAGATGTGGTAGATACTGCATATCCAGGCGACATAGTTGGTTTGCACGACACAGGTACTTTTAAAATTGGCGATACACTTACATCAGGCGAAAAGCTTCATTTTACAGGAATTCCTAGTTTCTCTCCAGAACTTTTTAAATATGTAGAGAATGGAAACCCCATGAAAGCAAAACAGCTTTGGAAAGGTGTAGATCAACTAATGGACGAAGGGGTGGCTCAGCTGTTTACAACCTTAGGTGGCAGAAAAATAATTGGTACTGTTGGCCAGCTTCAATTTGAAGTAATACAATACCGACTTGAACACGAATACGGTGCTACCTGCATTTACGAGCCATTAAATATGTATAAAGCCTGTTGGATTACCACCAATGATTTAGCCCAGCTAGCCGAGTTTAAGAAAGTAAATGCACAATTTATGGCAACCGATAAGCATGGTAGAGATGTTTACATGGCCAATAGCGAATTTAGATTGCAAATGGAGCAAAAGAATTTTCCTAAGTTAAGCTTCCATTTTAAGAGCGAATTTTAAACGTACCGTCTAGGGTCTTGCTTGAATAGATGCACCATGGCCTTATAAAGCTCCGCGTGTTTATCTCTAAATTCATGCGGTTGCTCAAAGAAATGCTCTGTTGAAACGGCAAAAAACTCGCTAATATTGGTGGCACCATAATCTCTTATAAAGTGGTTCTCGTTCAATTCCATTTGTTCCATTTCTCGCTCGGCTAGCACTTTCCATGCCCTAAGTTTTGCTGGCGGCATAAAATGGTAATGCGAATTGGGAATTTGGTTTTCGAAATAAACAGCATGCGCAAATTCGTGTACTGCCAAGTTTAAACCATCTGTTGCGTTGGCAATACCAGTACTAAAATGATTCCACGAAAGTTTAATATGACCTTTTAGATTCACTTCACCTTGGTGGTAAAACCCAGTATCTTCAGAATAGTATTCTTTAGGATAAATAAAAATGGTGTGAAAATGCGGTAGCATAAATTCTTTAAAACCCATGGTGAGTTTAATAGCCACTGCACCAATTAAGGTTTGCATTTCTAAGGTTGGCGAAATACCATCGGCTCCTGCAAAATCTTTAATCTTAATAAAATAAGCCAACCTACTTTCAAATTTCGGTTTTAATTGAACCGGCAAACCTTTGTAATAAGGCACAAAGTCGTTCAAAAGCTCAATTTGATGAGGCGACAGTTTATATGAACCAAGTTTAATGGCTAATTGAGCAAAATTTGCGTTTCGCCGCCTGCTGCTAGAGTTAGCACTTACCCAAACCCCACCAACAACCACCAGTATTATTACAATTAGGCCTTCCAAATATTTTAAAATTAGATGAACTTTTTTGAACCTATCTTCGAGGTGTCAATATTCGCGTCAAAGAATCGCATCAAAAATATGGGTGATATTAAAAGAGTATACTTAGTAGACGACGATGAAATCAACAATTTCATTTGTGTAAACATAATTCAAAAAATAGGGTTTGCACAACGAGTAGATTCATTTGAGAAAGGCAGAGATGCTTTAGATTTTCTAGAAAAAACAGCCGCTCAAACACCAAATGAACTTCCTGAAATCATTTTTCTCGACATTAATATGCCAATTATGAACGGTTGGGATTTTCTTGAAGAATACTCAGAATTAAAGGCTAAGTACAATCTAAACATTGATTTATACATGCTGTCTTCTTCAATTTATCAGGCCGATGTTGACAAGTCTAAAAGCTACGGCGATGTAGTTGATTTTGTAACCAAACCTTTACGCGAAGAGTCTTTAAATGCCATCAAAGAAAAATTTTTCAAAGAAGCCTAGTCAATTTTTTGCAGCCCTTTTCATGATTTCAACTCTGTTTATGGCTGTAGCGTGTAACAATAATAACTGTGCACAATTTGATTGTGTAAATGGTGAATGCGAACGGGGAGTTTGTGTTTGCGATGAAGGTTATGAAGGTACTAGGTGCAATATTTCATGGTCGTCTAAAATGTCTGGTTCTTATTTAGGGCGAGATTGTTATGATTCAGAAGATGCAAACTATACTATTACAAGCTTCGCAAAAGATTCAATAACCTTTAATAATTTTTTTAAAGCCGGAATAACAGAAGGCTCTAAAATTTCTATTCCTAACCAAGAAATAGAACAAGAAGGAATAATTTTTTCTGTGAGCGGTTCTGGCAGGTTTTCTGGCGATACCATGTGGCTTCAATACACTAGTGTTTATCCAGAATTTCCAACTTTTTGCGAGCTTATTTTGGTAAAGCAGTAATTGCAAACTTATCTGCCTTTCTCAAGGTGCATAGTTCTACCTTTGCGGCTTCAAAAAATCTAAGCTAAATGTCTCGAAAAGTACGTGTTCGCTTTGCGCCAAGCCCTACTGGGCCTTTGCATATTGGTGGTGTAAGAACTGCACTTTATAACTATTTATTTGCCAAAAAACTCAATGGCGATTTTCATCTTAGAATAGAAGATACTGATCAAAATCGCTATGTGCCCGGAGCTGAAGATTATATAATTGAAGCATTAGAATGGGCTGGAATATCTTTTAAAGAAGGCCCAGGAAAAGAAGGCGATTGCGGGCCATACCGCCAATCTGAAAGAAAACATCTCTATAGAAAATATGCCGACCAACTTATTGAAGACGGATTGGCCTATTACGCATTTGATACGCCCGAAGAGCTAGATGAAATGCGCGAGCGACTCAAGAAATCTGGCAAGTCATCAGCCAAGTACGACATGTTTGTGCGCGATTACATGAAAAACTCACTGGCTCTTTCTGCTGACGAAGTAAAAAGCAGAATTGAAGCAGGAGAGCCCTATGTAATTAGAATGAAAATTCCTCGCAAGGAAGAAATTCGATTTCATGATGAAATTAGGGGATGGGTGAGCGTAAAATCAGAAGAAATGGACGATAAAGTATTGTTCAA
>JAGQWA010000387.1 GCA_020437725.1 Bacteroidota bacterium
GACGATCAAATGAACGAACCAAGTTATGATGGCACGAATGATTTAGAGTTAATAGACTACTATGCAGAAAGGTATGAATAATTTATTATTGCCTACTTGCCTACTGCTATTATGTACTTGTTCTGTTTTCAACAAGGATAATGGGTTTACTGTGCGTAACAAGTATGGTTATAATGGTGTTGTTGAACATATTGACCTAAAATTTGTATCAAATTATGAGACATCTGGAACCTTTGCAAGGATATACCATAAAAAAAGTACATATCTAGATGTGTTTATTTCGAATAACGCTACCTTCAAGGAATTAAGAACAGTTGTAGATAATGCTGCAAACTCTAACGATCCTTCAGAATGGGAATTCTTCTATGCCCCATTTACTCCAATGTCAATAGATACGCTAGAATGTGGTAAAAAAATTGCGATGCATCCTACTATGAGGTCGTTCCGGGAACTTTTTAGCAAAAATGATATAATGACACACAAGTATAAATCATATTATATTGAGTATGCCTACGTGAAAAAAATTAAAACAACTAAAGTTACTGGAAAACTCAATGAAATTAATTCATACAACAGCCAAAAATTCTTTTCTCATCCAGAAAAGCCCCTGGAGCGTTATACGTTTAAAAACAGTACGCTGGATATTGTGTTCTTAATTCCTGATTTCCTTTGTGAATGAGTGATAGAGTCAAGGTTGTACTAGAGTTTTCACAGGCAATCCTAGGAGCACAGGCACTCCTACGATAAAAGTGAACCCCGAAAGAAATTCGGGGCAGGCTCCAAGGTTGACAAATAATCAATTCTCTGAAAATCAAACACAAAAAAGCCCTTAGCCAAACCGGCCAAGGCTTTTGCTTTCAAGCACTAAAGCCTAAAACTCAAAATCAATAATCTCGTCAGTAAACTCACTGATTTTCTCAGTAAAAAGCGCTGATAAGCGGTTTGCCAAACGCTCAATAAGGTTAGAGTTAGAAGTTCTGAACTCATTATTGTTTTGGTCAATAAGAGTCAAAACCACTGAGCTTTCTTCTTTTCCGAACTTGAACTTTCTCAAGTCAGTTTGCATATAAATTGCGGTTTATGGCCGCCCTGAGTTGAAACACAGGGTAAGATAATGTTTGCTATGCAATGGTTTTTTTGGTTTCATTCGGCTTTAGTTACTTTTTAATCAAGTATAGACTAAGAGCGGGTTGTCATTAAAGCCCAAGCATCCATAATAAAAGCTATATTAGCGTTTAAAATCCCGAAACTTAGAGACAGGTATTCGGGAAGTTAAGTAATCATTTGGGTAACGTTTTAACAACCATATTAGACCGCCGCACCATACATGATGTAGATACAGGTTACGTAGGTGGAGACTCCGTGTTCATTGCCTTGTGGGATGCTGATATAATCAATGCCCAAGACTATTATCCGTTTGGTATGTTGTTGCCAAACAGAGTATATCAAGCTGATTCTACTGGTACAGGAGATTATAGGTATTCATTCAATGGTAAAGAGCAAGATCCTGAGTGGGGTGGGAACGGAAATATGTATGATTATGGGTTTAGGATTTATAACCCGAGGATTGCGAAGTTCCTAAGTGTCGATCCACTCACCAAAAGTTATCCTTGGTACACTCCTTATCAATTTGCAGGTAACAAACCAATTTGGGCAATAGATCTTGATGGTCTAGAGGAATATAATGTCAAAATAAAATGGTCAGAGGAACAAAGTGGGTATACGACAAGAATTGAATTGATAAATCCAAGGGGAACTCAAAGAGTAAATTATACATATACTGATAAAACGGGTAAAAAAACAAAAGTTACTTCAGGTAACTTCATAAAAGATAAAGAGAGTACTAGAGGAAACTCTCTTTTAGCCAGTTATAATAATGATCCCAATAACTATAGGAGTGCATCAAACTATTTTGAAGCTGAGGATAAATACGAAGTAGCAAAGGAACTTAGTCCAGATGATGAGAAAGTAGTAAATTCTGATGATGCAAATACACCAATTAACGACAACAATACCAGTACAAATGCAGGAAATTCAACAATTTCTGTCGTAACTACTAATTCAAACAGTACTAACAATTCAACTACCCAATCGTCGAATACTACCAATACACCATCGGCTTCAACAGGAACTAACTCTCCACCGGCAACTATTACTAATGTAACAGGCAGCACGACACTAACCAGCGGTAGTACTATTATTACGCGACAGCTCAACATGAAAGCATTTGATGACATGTTTCCCATGGTTCCACAAAATGCTTCCAGTGCGACTTATTCGTTTGAAAATGCGCAAAGAGCTAATGCGGCCATCGCAAATCTTGTCACTCAACTCAATGCAAACCCATCCCTTCAAATTACCATTAGTGGAAACACCGATTTTATAGGGAATTGGTCGGATACTCGAGCACCTACTAAACTTTGTGTATCATCAGCATGTACACCAGGATCTATGGTTACTTATAATAGAGCAGCTATGAGTCTTCAGACATTGGCCATGGGTAGGGCGAATTTTATGAGAAGCCAACTCGTACAAGCTGGTGTTAGTAGAAATAGGATAAATACCCAGACGGGAACTACAGGTCAAAGTGTTAGTGTAACAATAACAATTCAATGATGATAAGGCTAGCAATTGTTTCGAGTTTATTAATCTTGGTATGTTGTAGAGTACAGCAAAAAGTTGATGATGAGACAAGCATTATTTATTCAGGTAAACGAGGCTGTTATTTAATCCCTAGCCAAAATTTAAAAAATGTTGTAAATTTATACTTTGATGAAAAGGACTCATCCCATTCTATTTACAGGACATCGAAAGATTCCATTGAATCAAAAGGGATAATCATTCATAAAAATAAGTATTACAAGAATTTAAAGCCTGTTTTTAAGTGTCATGAGGTAAATAAGACAGTCGAGTTAAATTTACGCAATGTAAATGAAAAATATCAATATGACTCTTTACTTATGAATGATTTAAAGATCACAGAATTTAAGCTCTGTGTATTAAGAGGGAATGATACTTTAGAATCTGTAATATTTACAGATGGACTATCGCATTTAGATTCACTTCGACGTCAGATCGACGATTTTAAATTTTATAAAGTTGATAAGTTAAATAAGTTAATATTAGTAGGTTTTATTAAAACTAAATACGGAACTGCAAACGATTTCTATGAAAGAACAATGAACCTTTACATTAATGTATCAAAAACTGAAGGTCTAGATACCAATTAGGTGGTGCTCAGGCACTCCCACGCCAAAAGTGAACCCCGAAAGAAATTCGGG
>JAGQWA010000388.1 GCA_020437725.1 Bacteroidota bacterium
GTCGATTTCCAAAATTTGATCGCCAGCTTCGCGTTCTTGATCGAAATTGATGTAAGGATATCTTCTGCTTGAAGGCTTAATATCTTCTACAGTAAGTTTTTGCAGTAGTTTTTTACGGGCAGTTGCTTGTTTAGATTTTGCTGCATTGGCACTAAACCTTTCAATAAACTGCTGAAGCTCTTTACGTTTCTCGTCGTTTTTCTTATTTCTATCTGCCAATTGCCTAGAAGCTAACTGAGAAGAATGATACCAGAAAGAATAATTACCGGCATACATCTGCACTTTCTGTCTGTCAATATCAACTATATGAGTGCAAACTGAATCTAGAAAGTGCCTGTCGTGAGAAACAACAATTACGGTATTCTTAAAATCGGCTAGAAAATTTTCTAACCACATAATCGACTCTACATCTAAGTCGTTTGTTGGCTCATCTAAAAGCAGCACATCTGGGTTTCCGAATAGGGCTTGGGCTAAAAGTACTTTCACTTTTTCGTCGCCATTTAGCTCTTTCATATTTAGATAATGCTTGTCTTCTGTAACACCGAGTGCACTTAAAAGCTCGGCTGCGTCACTTTCAGCATTCCAGCCATCCATTTCGGCAAATTCAGCTTCAAGCTCACCTGCGCGAACACCGTCAGCATCGGTAAAATCTGCTTTTGCGTAGATGGCATCTTTTTCTACCATAATATCATAAAGCGACTTATGGCCCATAATCACCGTATTTAGCACGGTTTCGTTATCAAACTCGTGGTGGTTTTGCTTTAAAACGGCAATTCGCTCACCTGGATCTGTTGAAATATTACCAGTAACCCCTTCTAATTCACCAGAAAGTATTTTAACAAAGGTTGATTTACCAGCTCCATTGGCACCAATAATGCCATAACAATTGCCAGGAGAGAATTTTACGTTCACCTCATCAAACAAAACGCGCTTACCAAATTGAAAAGTAAGATTATTTACTTGTAACATGCTGAAAATTTGCGGGTGCAAAGGTAGAAGGTAAATTGGAGCTATGGCAACATCATGCCTTTTTCCTTTTCTGTTGGAAGGCGACATGCCTCTTTCTTTCCAAACCATTTGTAGCGATATTTAGCAATGAAATTATAAAGCCAATCGCGCCAGCAAATGGGTATTATGTAAAAAATGGCCATAAGCCGCCACAAACCGCCAATTGCCATTAAAATACCAAGCACTGCTTGAGAACGAAAGAAAACTTCGCCATTCTTTAAAAATACAATAGAGTCAAAATTGCTCAGCACATCAGCATGTAATTCTTTCTGTGCTGTTTCGCCTTGCAATGAAGCGAATCTAAGTTTATGCTGTCTATCCAACTTTAATAGCAGGTTTACCGAGCCATTGCAGAAATTGCAAACACCATCAAAGAACACAATTGGGGGAGTGGCAGATTTTGAATTATTCATTAAAACGTTTGCTATTCTGTATAATTGGGCAATTTTCGTCAACCAGATACAAATGTTGCATTGAAATTTTCAATTCCGTCCCCATTTTCTATCGCTCTTGGCTTAACTGCCATTGTTTTTACGCTTGCATTGGTTTTTACCATTCCAGATAATTTGAGCACAATTGGTCATTTAACCAATCTATCAGAGTTCTGGTTCAATAGCTTTTGGTCTTTCAACGATTTTACCATGCACATGGTAATGATTTTGGTTTTGGGGCATATGCTTGCTTTGAGCCCAATGGTAAATCGGTTTGTTTTTTGGTTTATTTCATTGTTCAATAATATGGCAGTTGCTACCGCCTCTGTAGCTTTCGCAACTCTAGTGGTTTCATTTATAAATTGGGGACTTGGCCTTGTTTTTGGCGCTGTATTAGCAAGATTGCTAGGCGAGTATGCCCAAGCACATAAAAAGGAATTGAATTATGCATTGGTAGGTGCCGCAGGTTTCTGCGGATTAATGGTTTGGCATGGTGGATTAAGTGGTTCTGCACCACTTACTGTTGCGAAAGATGGCCATGGTCTTGTTGACCAAATAGGAGTAATTCCAATTTCTGAGACCGTTTTTTCGAATGAGAACTTGATTTTGAGTTTAGTGATTCTAATTCTGGTTCCATTGTTTTTCTTTTTTAGCGCCAAACGCGTGAAAACAGAAAATATAAAGGACTATAAACTGCAATTGAAAACTGAGAATTCTCCGCTAAATACCTTAAAAACCAAACGGGTAAATATTCTGCTCATGGTTTTTGGACTTGGCATGTTAATTATTGCATTTGCGCAATTCATCAAATCATATCAAAGCACCGGTAATTTATCGAGTGCACTAAATTTAAGCTTCGTGAATTTTGTGCTGTATGGCACAACCTTGCTTTTTTTAGGTAATGCTAAAAGATTTGATTGGGCTTTAAACGATGCCATTTTAAGTGCTACGGGTATTCTTGTTCAATTTCCGCTTTATGCAGGAATAATGGGAGTGATGAAAGAAAGTGGACTAATGGTAATGATGGCAGAAGGATTTATTTCAATATCTAATGAAAACAGCTTTGGTTTATTTACCTATTTAAGTGCCGCGAGTGTAAACCTATTTGTACCTAGTGGTGGTGGTCAATGGTTGGTTCAGGGAGAAGTGGTTGTTAGTGCTGCTCAGGCTTTGAATGTGCCTGTGAGTAAAAGTATAATGGCACTTTGTTATGGAGATCAACTAACAAATATGATTCAACCGTTTTGGGCACTACCGCTTTTGGGAATTACTAAAATTCCCGCAAAAAAAATATTGCCACATACTTTTAAGCTAATGTTACTTGGCCTAATAGTATATGGCATTGCAATAGTTTTATGGTAGCTGAGATTAAAGCTTCTTAGCTACGGCAATAATTATATCCAATACTTGCTCAATTTCAGGACTGGCAATTGTGTAATGAGATTCTTTGCCAACCTTTTTTCTTTTTAAAACACCTCTACGTCTCATTAATATTAGGTGTTGTGAAATAACTGATTGGTGAAGATTTAATAACTGAGTAATTTCAGTTACAGTAATATCCTTATTATTTCTAAGCAGATCAATAATTGATAAACGGTCAGCATGTCCAATTGCTTTAACCAATTCACCCGCTATTTCAAGCTTCTCTTCTCCTAGTAATGTTATTAAGTTAGCTTCTGACATTTTTTAAACTTTCTTTAATGAACTGTAAAATTAATTTTCAATGGCATTAATAGTAATGTTTTTTAACAAAAAAATGCCGCAAAGCTTAAAACTATGCGGCATTTCCAATTTTTAAAGTTAAAACTTACTTAACTACTTTGGTAATTAGCTTT
>JAGQWA010000389.1 GCA_020437725.1 Bacteroidota bacterium
GTTCCTTTATGTAAGAGAATTGAAATCGAACAACAACTCAGCATCCATCGATGATTCAATATTTTTGGTTCAGTATGATCTAATGCCAAATGAACCCAAGAAGATTGAAGATACCCGAGTAATTATTGATAAATTCAGTCTTGATGATGACATTTCAAACGGATCTTTGGAATTGGCACCTGATGGTAAAATCTATTTTTTGAGAAATGATGGCGCAGAGTACATATCCACAATTGATAATCCCGATATGCCAGCATTAAAATGCGATTATCAAATAAATAGTGTGTATTTAAAAGGCAGGCTGTTAAATGATGATTCACATCTGCCAATTGTAATTACAGAATTGCCAAGGTATGTTGATTTTGGATCTGATACTGTTTTATGTTATACTGACAGTTTGGTGCTAAGGCCCATTGTAATACCAAACGATGAAATTAAGTGGAGTGACAATAGTAGTGCAGATACGCTTTTAGTAAGAAGCTCTGGAGAATATTATGTAACAATTACCAATGGAAGCGAAGTAGTTTCAGACACCATTTTTGTAGAAATAATAGGGAAAGAAAACCTAATTCACTTTTCAGATTCTACATTTTGCGATTCAATTCATCTTACTTTGAGTTTTGCCGCATCAGCAGCGCAAGATTATAAATGGAGCAGTGGCTCAAGCTCGGCTGACGCGATTTTTAATGACGAGGGTGTTCATTGGGTTCAATTTAAAGACACCCACGGCTGTTTGCAAAACGATACATTTTCCTTAAGTATAAAAACTACTCCAACTCAATTAAGAATATCTGACACGGCTGTTTGCGAATTGGATTCAGTAATTATCCAAGCGTCTCCAGCTAAGTATCAGTATTGGTATCATTTAAACAGATATTCGGAAAAACCAATATTTTATTCATCAGGCCTTTATGGGGTCTTATTAGGTAAAGAACCTTGCCAGGTTCATGATACACTTCGCCTTGAGTTGATTACAGGAGATTCATGTTTGTCATTTTTTGAAGTACCGTCAGCCTTTAGTCCGAATAATGATAACCTAAACGATGTGTTTTATCCGGTTTTTCAAAATGCTGAGATATCAAATATGCAGATTTTCAATAGGTGGGGTGAGTGTGTATTTGAATCTGATAGCAAGATATTGGGCTGGGATGGTAAATTCAAAAATTCCAATTGCCCGGTTGGTATATACTTAGTGCGCATTGAGTATTTACAAAAAGAAGAGTATAGTATGAAGCCAAGGTATTACTTAGGCAGTGTGCTACTTACGCGCTAAATTAAAACAGTTACTTAGCTTTCTTGGAACGCAATTGGGCAGCCTGTAGCTTTGCCCCGTGAACGATGTGCAACTAGACGTTTCCTTTTTAAAAAGTTCTGAATTTCTGAACCAATGTCCACCAGCTAATTTGCCTGAATATGCATTTATTGGCAGATCAAACGTTGGGAAATCTAGCCTAATAAACATGCTCTGCAACCGCAAGAGTTTGGCTATGATTTCTTCTAAACCAGGTAAAACCAAGCTCATTAACCACTTTTTGGTTGACAAGAGTTGGTACCTGGTAGATTTACCAGGTTATGGCTATGCGGTTACTTCTAAATCAGAACGAAAGAAGTTTGAGAAATTGATTAACAATTACATTCTCAAACGCAGAAATTTGGTAAACGTGTTTTTATTGATTGACGCCAATATTTCGCCTCAAAAAAATGATTTGGAGTTTATGCAATGGTTGGGAATAAGCCAAATTCCATTTACCATAGTTTTTACCAAAACTGATAAAAGCACATTGGCCAAGATTCCTGAAAACATAGAAAACTACAAAAAAGCATTGTTAGAAAAATGGGAAGAGCTACCTACTATGGTAATTACTTCGGCCAACAAAAAACAAGGAAGAGACGAGCTCTTACAGATTATTACTAACTATAACCAAGAGTACGCTTCGGTTATACAAGAAAACTATAACAAGAAACCAGCATGACACAAGAAACCATGGCCACAAGAGCCGAGCAGCTGATTAATTTAGAAAATAAGCATGGTGCGCATAATTATCATCCACTTCCTGTAGTACTTAGTCGCGGTCAGGGGGTTTTTGTTTGGGATACTGATGGAAAGAAATATTATGACTTTCTTTCGGCGTATTCGGCTGTAAATCAAGGGCATTGTCATCCTAAAATTGTTAAAGCCTTAACAGAGCAAGCTGAGCGATTAACTCTTACATCTCGTGCATTTTACAATGATGCACTTGGCGAGTATGAGAAATACATAACCAACTATTTTGGTTACGACAAGGTACTACCCATGAATACCGGTGCCGAAGCAGTAGAAACCGCTTTAAAAATTTGCCGAAAATGGGCGTATGAGAAAAAAGGCATTGCTGAAGACCAAGCCAAAATTCTGGTTTTTGACGAGAATTTTCATGGAAGAACCATAACCATTGTTTCATTTTCATCAGACCCAGTGGCCAATACCAATTTTGGTCCTTATACAGGCGGTTTTGTGAGAATTGAATACAATAATGTAGCTGCGCTTGAGCAAGCTATAAGTGCAGACCCCAATATTGCCGGTGTGTTGGTAGAGCCTATTCAGGGCGAAGCCGGAGTGAATAGACCAGATAATAATTTCATGAGCGAAATAAGAAGAGTATGCACAAATGCAGGTGTTCTTTTTATTGCCGACGAAGTGCAAACTGGTATTGCCAGAACGGGAAGTCTTTTGGCTACTTGCGGCGATTGTACCTGTAGCCACAAATGCGAGCGTTCGGCACAACCAACCTATGTGCGTGCTGATATGATTATTCTAGGCAAGGCACTTTCAGGAGGTGTTTATCCAGTTTCGGGAGTGCTTTGCGATAATGAAATAATGGAAGTAATTAGACCAGGAGAACACGGATCTACTTTTGGTGGAAACCCAATTGCAGCTAAAGTAGCCATGGCTGCTCTTGATGTGGTTTATGATGAAAAACTAACTCAAAATGCCAGAAAACTTGGTGAGATTTTAAGAAGTAGACTCACTGAATTTGCTAAAACCAACGACTTAATTACAGGCGTTCGCGGCAAAGGATTGCTAAATGCCATTTTGATTAATGATACGCCAGAAAGCAGCACTGCTTGGGATTTATGTCTTGCCTTAAGAGATAATGGCCTTTTGGCCAAACCCACTCATGGTAACATTATTCGTTTAGCGCCGCCGTTGGTAATGACGGAAGAGCAACTACACAACTGCTGCGATATCATAGAAAAAACCTTCAAAAGATTCAAAAAATAGCAAGAATCTAATA
>JAGQWA010000038.1 GCA_020437725.1 Bacteroidota bacterium
ATGCACTCAATATTCATTTGGGCTCTAACCAACAAGCTTTAATTAAACTTTATTCAGCTAATGGAAGCTTGGTAAAGCAACAAATGGCTACTGAACGAACCAGCCTAAACGTGAGCGATTTACCAAAAGGCATTTACACTTTGCTTGTGCAATCTGGGTTAGAGATTAAGAGTAAGAAAGTGGTAGTTGAGTAGGACCAAGTTTAAAGTTTAGAGTATTTATGTTGAATTAGTTTCAGTATCTATTCACAAAACACATTAAGCAATTTTCTGAAATAGGTACTCGTGAAAGACGTCATAAATTGTACTTGGTTACAATGGCAAGATTTAAGCCCTTCCCCTTTGGGGTAAGGGTTTGGGATGGGGCTTTGCAATCAAATTTTCTTGGGCCACAACAAATTCTTTGAATGACTAACAGACTATTTAGACAGTTTATTTCGAGTAGTTTGCTAACCAGAAGTTGCCGAACGACAAGGTTATGAAGCTATCTACTACCCCGTAATCCCCATTTTCTTCATGAGATAACTGGCGTTTAGGTTTTGGCAAACACCACTGCGAAGCTTGTAGTCAAAAACCAATTCGCCGTTTTCGTTTTCTACTTCAAAGCTTTTGTTAATGAGCTTGTTAGGGTAGGTTTCTGCCAATGAACCCAACGCAATATCGTGGCTGGCCAAAATGCCACTGGTTTTTAATGAAATGAGTTGATCTAATAATCCAATTGAACCTTGGTGCTTGTCGTTTGAGTTGGTACCACGCAGAATTTCATCGAGCAAAACCATCATTTTTTTGCCGGACTTTATTTCGTCAATAACCATTTTCAGGCGCTTTAATTCCGAATAGAAATACGATTCGCTATCAAGAAGAGAATCGTTAATCCTCATGCTGGTATAAACGGGTAGTGGCATGCAAGAGAAAGAGCTTGCGCATACTGGCAAGCCCATTTGAGCCTTTACCATAGCCAAACCTACGGTTCTTAAAAAAGTACTTTTACCCGACATATTGGCTCCCGATAGCAAAATCATTTGGCCATTAGGTTCAAGTTCAAAATGGTTAGAAATCCTTTTTTCCGCCTGAATAAATGGGTGCGCCAAATCTTTGGCTTCAATTAATAGGCTTGTTGACTCTTTTGGCCAGCAAAAATCAGGAAGGTTGTGCACGTAATTGGCAAATAAAATCTTGGCGTTCATTCTTGCAATAACATCCAACCATTTTTCAGTATCGGCCAAGTGTTTGGCTTTCCACTCTTCAATGGCTAAAACCTGGCGAACATCCCAAAGAAAAACACCGTTTAGCACAATGGCCATCATGGCGTTTAAGCGAGAGTCAAGCAAGTTTATTCTTCGCTTCAATTGCCTAATGGCTTTGCCTGCTGCATTGCTTTTAGTTTGAAGATTAAAGAGATTTTCATGCTCAAAATGGCCTGCTTCAATATGCTCTAGCAGGCTTGCCATCCGTTCGAGCACTTGTTGCTTTTTACTTAAGCCGAAATGAAAACGGTTTATAGCTTTCAATTTTCTACCCACAAAACCCAACTGCAATAAACCAATAGCTACAGGAACACTTGATGGAATAAAACTGAAGCTATATAAAACAATGGCGCCAATGCAAACCAATGGGCCAACCAATAGCAAAGGTTTCAACCAACTTTTTTGAGAAATAAAAAGCTCTTTGTCAAGCAGCCATTGATTTAAACTGCCTTCATTTTCTTTTTTAGGCTTATTAAGTTGAGCTATTGCCAGAAAGTTTTGTCGCCATTCAACCTTTTCATGAAGCTCTAGAAGCTCTTGCTGCCTTTGGGTAATTTCATCAAAATGATTAAGGGTATGTAATAAGTTGTTAGCAAGTTCTTGTGCACCTTCAGGTGTAGAATCTCGATGAATATGCTGGTAAAGCGAACCATCACCAAATAAATCAAGATCATAAGCATTAGCAGAATCGAACTGTAAAAACTGCTTTCCGCTGCTATTGTTAGATACATTTCCGGCTAAACAATCAAGCTCATTTTCGTTTATGGCTTTAAGCGTTTGTTTATGATTTAGCAATCGTTTTTGCTTAATGTGCTGTTTCACCTTTAAGCCAAACAATGCCATAAAAAGAAAGGCCAATGCACCAAAAACCAATTGATAATTAAGATAATAGGCCAGCACCAAGCAAGCTATAATGGCTAAAGCCAAAAGCAAACGGGCTACAACTATTTGGTTGAGATTTGAAGAAATGAGCAATAACTCACTATTCAGTTTTTGAATTCTCTGCTGATATTCTTGTTTTCTACTCATGTATAAAATAGGCCTGCAAATAAACCTTCTAATAAATTGGAATAGACACTAAACAACTTCTTTTAACCGCTTTAGGTAATATTGAAAAAAGAGCATCCAAAACTTATAGGAATGGAAAGAACAAGGGTAAAACGAAGTCCAAATCGGGGTCATTATGATGATGAAACCATAAGGGCTATTCTAAAAAACAACTATTTATGCCATGTGGCATTTAACCACCAAAATGCACCAGTTAACATACCAACACTCTACGGTTTGCTTGGCGATTACATTTATTTTCATGGTGCAACAACAAGTAGGTTAATTACAAATCTTGAGAGTGGAATTGATGTTTGTGTGGCCATTACCCAAGTGGATGGTTTGGTGTTGGCTAGATCAGCCTTTCATCATTCAATGAATTACCAATCGGTAGTAGTTTTTGGAAAGGCAAAACCCGTTTCAGGAGATTTAAAATTGGAAGCCCTAAAAGCCATTTCTGACCAAATTATACCCGGGCGATGGAAAGAAGTGCGTGCCCCAAACGCCAAAGAAATGAAAGCCACAACCGTTTTGCAATTACCATTAACAGAAGCGTCAGCCAAAATAAGAACCGGCCCGCCAAGCGATGATAAGGCAGATTATGACTTACCTATTTGGGCAGGTGTGGTTAATACGCCTAAAGTTTATGGAGAAGTAGAAACCGATCCTGGCAGCAAGGTAGAATTGCCTATTTCAAAATCGGTACAAAGTCTGGTAAAATAAAAATCCCGTGCACGCCAATGCACGGGATTGAAAACAAACTAGCAGTACTTGTAGATGGGTACTTCAAACACAATTGCTTGTGCGAAGTAGGCGCAAGATAAAGTTAAGGTTAACAATTAATCTGAAATTAGAAACACTACATTTCCACATTGATGTGAGTAACCCATTTTATCAAAAAATGAATAGATTAAAACCAGCATCAACCTCGTTACATTTGCCTTATGCGGTTTCTCCTTTTTTTGATTCTTATTTTATTTGGGTTGGATGGCTTAGCCCAGAAAATGTCATGGTCAACCCCAATTAAAATTACAAACAGCAATTATTACACGCATCTACTTGGCGAAAATGCCGAGGGTGTTTACTATTACCAAACAGGAAAAGGTGCTCGCTTTAATAACATTCAGATAATTGCTCTTGATCACAACATGAAATCAAAAGCAAGGCAAGAGTTTCTTCCTTCTTCTAAACAATACTTACACAAAGCAGTGCTAGTTAAAAATGGTTTGATTTTATTTTATTCAGAGGTAGATAAAAAGAACAATGAGGTTAACCTTTTTGCCAAGAGAATAAATGGAAAACTCGAAGAAGTTGGTCAAGACATAAAAATAAGTTCAATAAACGGCAACCAATTAAATCGTGATTATTTTACAGTTGTAGGATCGCATTACTTAGATGAAATTGTTGTAGCTCAACCCAATAACTCCGATTCGCTTTCGGGTCCTTTTACAGTAAGTCTATACAATAGTCAGTTAGAGCTTCAAAAAAAGTCTAATCTAGACTTAAAAGTTCGTTATGATGGAATTACAAAATCATACCTACGAAACGGCATCTGGCATTTTGTAGCCGGCAAAGAAGCTAAATCTGGCATTTTTAACAGAGTTAAACGAAAAGTACTATTTAGGCATAATGCGCGCTTGGGCTCAACTAATTCTATTAAACTTTTTAACGAAGAGTACAATACCACCGAAGGAGACTTTCACTTTGGCCCTGCCGACTCTACGGTGGTTTTTTCGAGTTTGTATTATCAAAAAGATTCGTTAGAGCCACTTGGCTATTTTAGTGCATCATTAAACTTTAACAACGATCGCATTGATGTTAGAAAAAATCCGTTTCCTAAAGTTATGATAGAAGACCTGTTTGGAAAAGGAAAAACTGAAGTAGAAAAAGGTGAGCTTTTACATCAAAAAACAATACAACGCAGCGATGGCGGAATAATATTCATCTCTGAAAAACGCGAAATAGACGCCCAAGTAATTCAAGACATTTCTCTTTATGGAACTCCACAGAATTACACTCGGTACTATTATTATTACTATGACATTTCAGTTCTTTCGTTAAACCCAAATGGCACTGTTGATTGGCATAAAACCATTAAGAAAGAACAAATAACACTTAACGATGAGGGTTATTATTCATCATTCGGATGCGAGGTTACCAGTAATGCATTGTTGTTTATATACAATGATTTATCTAGAAAATCTGGCAATGTGCTAATGTATGGCATCAACCCAAATGGAGAAGGTTCAAGCGAAATATTAATTAACGGCCGCGAATTTGACGGATACGCAATACCTAAAGAGTCGGTTCAGCTTTCTGCCAATTCATTAATTGTACCCATGGTAAAACCTAGAGAGGGTTTTACCCTTTTAAGACTAGACTTTTAACTGGCCAACAACTTATCTACCGCTTCTAACGCTGCTTGGTAATCAGGTTCATTAACCACATCTTCTACCAATTCTGTGTAACGAATTTTACCCTTTTTGTCAACCACCAATACGGCACGTGCTATAAGGCCTTTTAATGCCCCTTCTAACATTTTTATATTGTATTCTTCGGTAAACTCATTGTAACGATAGTCAGATGCGGCCACAATATTTTTAATGCCATTGGTTTCGCAAAATCTGCGCATGGCAAAAGGCAAATCTTTAGAAACCACAATGCCCGTTACTCCTTCGCGTTTTGAAAGCTCTTCGTTAAACATGCGTGTCATTTTAGAACATGTTCCAGTATCTAAACTTGGCAACGCTAAAATTACTCTCACCCCTTCAATATCATAAAAACTGTCTTCGCTCAAATCAGGTTTAACAAAAGTGAAATCTTCGGCAGTGGTGCCAATAACCGGCAATTCGTCGTGAAGCTGAATTCTTTTTCCGTTTAGTAATACTGAGTCTAGAGAAGCTTGCATGTTGGTTTAATTGTTTAGCAAATCTAATGTTTTAGCCAACCAGTACAATTTAAATTGCCTTTGGCTCTGAATCAATGAATTTAAAATTCTTTGTGGCTTAACAGGAAATTAATGTAAACTTTGCACTTCTCATTTGTAAAGCTCTCTAGATTATGTTCGATGTACTTGATAGATTCAGAAAGAAATATGCTTTATTAGAAAAGAAAGGCCTTAAGGTTGAAGGTCTTGCAGAAATTGATAGCGTTAGAAAGTACAAAGTAATTAACGTGAGCAAGCCCTTTATTTTCGACAATAGAGAGCTACCTAAAAAGTTTGAAGGCATTGTTGTAAAGAAAAGAATTTCTGGTGACTTGCCTGATGAATTTACTCACGACACCGATAAATTTATTTGGTCTCCTGACCGTTACGAGAAATTTGTGGATCGCTGTGGCGATTTAATTAAGGAGCAATTAGGAAACCCAGATTTAACCCGCACCGAAATGCTTGACGCTGTTTGTTTTGGCGACTTTAATGAGCATAAAGTAAAATGCGACCAATGGGTTAAAGAAGGGCGCATTAAACCTTATGGTTCTGCCAACTAACTAGCTGGCTTCTCGCACCCAATCAATTTTCCATCTTTTTGTTTTCCCTTTAGGAATTCCAATTATTGACCCCTCTCTTTGAAGTGACTCAAGCAAATTTTCAAATTCTTGTGCACCACATTTAGGTTTAATAAGTAGAGATAACATACCTGTTGTTATTGAACCCATTGGCGAAGATTTGGTAAATTCTTGAAGTACTCTTATAACCTTATGCCTTGTTTCATGTTGGTTTGGCGAAGTTGTGGTAGTTGTAATTGGCATGATGATATTTTCAACTTATTTATTCGAAAGTATCAACACAAATGCAAAATTTTGGCGCATTCCGTAAATTATCGACCAATTAAATTTGTCGGTAAACTTAAAAAATTCTTCGACTAACTATTAATATTAATAGACGAGCTATGTTATGGGTTTGAGATGATTTCTCAGATTCTCTATGAATTCAATAAACGTCATACGCCCTTCTTTGCTATTATTTAGTTTGGCTAATCTATACAATATGTGCATGTGTTTGTACAAATCTCGATAAGCTTTAAATAAACCATAATTGGGATCGTAGATATGTGCAGGTTCGGCATTTACACCATTTACTTCAACTACTTTAATGCCATTTCCAGAATAAAGGCTATCTACACTTTGTGCCTTTAAGTCGAACCTGCCGTATCTAAATCCTGGAATGTGAAGTGCCAATTGAGCAAACGTTTCGGCCATTTGTTGGTTAATTAGATGGTTGCCGTTCATAAACTTTGTTCCACGGCAATGATTACCAATTGGCTCAACATTTAATACCTCGCCTTTATCAAGAATCTTTTGACTGTGCTGGCCAATATTTGCCATGAAACTGCGATTGCTGAGCATGGCTCTTTTATTCTTTTCAATTAATTGGGCCACAGTATTTCTGCCATCGCCAGTTATGGTAAGCAGTTCTTTCATAACTACCGATGGTATGTGCGGCCGGTTGTTTTCATCAAAATAAAAGAACACGCCAAATTCTAAAGGCTCAGTTGCAAACGCCTGAATAATCATTTCCTGTGGCAACGAAAAGCTTTGAAAATGACTAATTAGATGATCTCTACTTGAAATTACAGTTACACCCTTGCCCCTTTCACCATTGTTTGGCTTTACAATGCAGGGAAACGAAATTCCTGAGTCTTCTAATTGATGTATGGTTTTTGACAAATTATCGTTGCTCATAACAAGCAATGATTTTGGCTTAGCATTATCTGGCAAATAATTTAGAGGCAGCATTTTGTTAGCACCAATTGCCCCACCAAAAGGCATCCCTTTGTTTACTCTAATAAAGAATAAAAGGTCGCCACATTTAATTCCTAAATACAACCAATAAACAGATACTGGCAAATAAAACAGCCAGGTTGGCCAAAACTCGTATCGTGTTATTTTAATCCAATTTAGCTGTAACGATTTTTTCATTTTTTGAATTGCTGCTACTTAAATGGTTGTGCTTTGCAGTAAAATTTAGAACTTGTCTTTAATATTTATGCGGTTTTTTCTTTGCTTACCCTTTAAGAACACCTTGGCTACCAAGAAAAGAGCAAATAAACCAACACTTGCATACAACACGTTTACCATTTGCATTGGGCGAAATTATGTTAGTTTTATTAATTGCAACTTACTTACTGTATATCTGTTAATTAGCCGTTCGATAATCATGTTATGAAATTACATAGACGCCAACTAATTTCTATTGCTGCCTTTTGCGCGTGCATGGGAATTGCCCACTTAACCTTTACCTACTCAAATTCTAGTCCACCTGCCAGCTACACCGGTGCACCCAGCGAATCGAGCTGCACGAGTTGCCATTCTGGAACAGTAATTACAAGTGGCACTGAACATGATAGCATTAAGCTCTTTAATGGTAAATCTACCCTAGAATATATACCTGATAGCACTTACCACATGAGCATAACTTTTTATGCCAATAATCAAAATAAATATGGTTTTCAAGTGGTGGCATTGCTTGATGCAAATAATAGAAATGCTGGTTCGTTTACGATTACTAATAGTAGCAAAACTTCAAAACTTACTAAAGTGGTAAGCGGTGCACAACGGCAGTATGTTACCCATACGTCTGGTGGTGTAATTGGCTCAAATGGCTCTATTAAATGGGATTTTGACTGGACAGCACCAAGCACTAATGTTGGCGATATTACCTTTTATGTTGCAGTAAATAATAGCAATAGAAATGGACAATCGTCAGGCGATAAAGTTTATGAAAAGAGCTTTTCTATAAAACCCAGTAGCCGGCTCCCAGTAGCAAGCATATCATCAAATAAAACAACTACTTGTGTTGGAGATACGGTTACATTTACAGCAAGTGCCACAAATAATCCAACTGGTTATAATTGGAATTTTCAAAGTGGAACACCATCCTCATCAAACAGTCAAACCGCAAAGGTGTTTTTTTCAAAATCGGGCACGTTTGATGTTTCACTAATAGCAAGAAATGCACTTGGATCTTCGGCCAGCAAAACAATTAAAATAAAAGTAAATGGCAGCCCGGGCTCTGAAATTGATTCGAGCGGAAACCTAACCTTTTGTAATGGCGACTCGGTAACCTTAACCGCACTTTTTGGCACTAGTTGGAAATGGTCTAATGGTTCAACCGATAAATCTATTGTAGTTAAAAACGCAGGAACCTATAAACTAACCAGTTTTGCCAATAATGGTTGTAGTTCAGAGTCATCTCCAGTTGAAATTAAAATTCACCAGAGAATTCAACCCAGTATTCAATTGATATCAAACGACAGTATTTGCGAAACCGATTCCATTCAAATTTTAACCGACAATAGACTAAGTAACTATCAATTAATACGGAATTCTATTGTTCTGCCTTCAAGAACAGATGACATTGCCATTGAAAAAAGAAATCCGGGCAATTACAACTATCAACTTATTGGGTTAGATCTAAATGGCTGCTCTACCGACTCAAGTAACGCACTAGAAGTGCATGTAGATGCGCAACCTGCCGCGCCAACCATAGCTTGTGATAATGTTACTGCTGATTTTCTATCATTTAAATGGAATGATGTTTCAAATGCAGATGGATATGAAATAAGCCTAGACTCTGGCAAGACATGGACAGCCAGCAGTGGCCTTGAGCATTCAATAAACGGTTTAACATTTAGCACGGAGGTAATGTTACAAGCTCGTGCTAAGGCAAATGGTCCTTGTTCTTTGGGCGAAATAGCTACTAAGGTGTGCAAAACCAATTCATGCTTTAAAGTGCGGTACGATTTAGACTTTAACGATACACTTTGTGTTGGCGATACAGTTAAATTGGCGATAAGTAATTTGAATTTAAGCCACTACAGTGTGGCCTACAATGATGGTAACTACAGTCAAAATCTCAACTTTGAGCTGCAGATAAATGCCAATACCGATCTTAAACTTTCGTTTATTGATTCATTATCGCTTTCATGTAATTCAGAAGATACCGTTCTGAAAATAGCTGCCTTTAACGAACCCAATATTAGAATTACCAATAGCTGGCCGGTAACTGAAAACGATAGCCATTTTATTTGCATTTCAGACTCATACTTGCTTCAAGTTGATACGCTAGATGCTCAAGGTAGATTTACCAATTGGAGCTGGAGTGGAAACGGCGTGAAGCAAATTGGCAATGAATTCTGGTTCAATGCATTAAATGCACAAGAAGGTTGGCATGAGCTGGTTTACAGTGCTGAAAATATTGCAGGGTGCACGAGCCTATTTACTGAGCAGATCAATGTAGTTCCAACCGTTATTGCAGATTATACCTACACTTTAGGCAATGACGGCAATGTTGATTTTAATGCGAGCGGCAATGCTGATTCGTATAATTGGAATTTTGGCGATGGAAATACAGCGTATGGCAAATCGGTATCGCACCAATTTAGCAGCAATGGCGATTATCTGGTAGAATTAACTGGCACACAAAGTCCTGAAGTTTGCCCATCATTATCTTATTCTGAAACCATTGCCATTGGTAATGCCAACATTATTGGCATTGGTTCAGAAAACATTAAAGTGTATCCAAACCCAAGTAATGGATTAGTGATTTTAGAGAATGCTTCTGCTATTGATGTTAAGGTTATGGTGTTTAATAGTAATGGCCAATTGCTCTTGCAAAAATCCTTTACCGGAAAAAGCCAATTAGATTTACAATCATTTGAACCTGGTGTGTACTTTTTCACTTTTCAAAATGACAATGGTATAAGCAGAAAAATGGTGATTTTGGAGGATTAGACTCTCACCAGTGAATAACAGAATTAATGATATCAGACCTGTCAAGTTTTGAAAACTTGACAGGTCTATAAACACTACCACACCCTCATATAAACCGGGCTCAAACTGGCTTTTACGCCTTTTTGAAGAAACTCCATACTCAGGTTAAACTTATAGTGCATTAGTCTTTTAAATCTTCCAAAGTGGTAGCCACCTTCTTTAAGGGCTTTTGAATGGCCAATCCATATTGCACGGTAAGTAAGCTTAAAATGAAGATGGTAAATGAAGAAAGCCACTTCTCTTTTCCATGACGGCTTTCGGTTGAAAATAATAGACAATCGTTCGCGTTGAAATTGTATATGATGTGCTTCGTCAATTAAGATATCTGTGCAGATTTCGCTAAGCAGGTTACAATTGGTTGCGTTTTTTATGGCTTGATAATAAACCTGAGCAGCGTGTTCAATAATGAGAACGGTGATGGTCCACATTTCCATATTGGTAGCAAAACCCCTTACCTTTCTAAACAGTGAATCACCAACATCTTTCTTTTTGCGCGGCACCCCTATTCTATCTAAATACTTACCAAGATTTTCGCCGTGCTTTTGCTCTTCTTTAATAAACAGGTCAATTGCATCGCGATATACTGGGTCGTTGTGTCGGTTAGCATATTTGGCAGTTGCCGCTCTAAGGTTATGCCCTTCTGATGTTTCTCCCAGTTGCCAAGCCCTTAGTGAAGGAATAATGGCCGCCTTTTGCTCTTGAGTAATTTGTGGTTCTTGACTCCAATTAATGCGTTCAGCTTGCAAATTGGTTTGGTAGTAATCTAACCAATAATCAGAATTTCTGAGATTTTCCATTCAATAGTATTTGGCACCATGAACGGAAATAATTGCTTAGCCAAATGCAGAAAACTGTCTTTTAACCCATGTTGTTATAACACGTGTTAAAACAGTTTTGAGCAAGAGTTTTGAGCGCGTTATCTACATCACCATTCCGCCATCAACCAATAGGGTTTGGCCTGTAACATAGCTAGATAGGTCTGACGCTAAATAAACGCAAGCATTTGCGATGTCTTCAGGTGTACCACCACGCTTTAATGGAATAACACTTTTCCATTGCTCAAGTACTTTCTCATCAAGCTGTGCGGTCATTTCAGTTTCAATAAAACCTGGTGCAATGGCATTTACTCTAATGTTTCTTGAGCCTAGTTCTTTAGCCATTGACTTGGTAAAACCAAAAATACCCGCCTTTGAAGCCGAGTAGTTTGATTGGCCTGCATTTCCATTAACGCCAACCACCGAACTAATATTAATTATTGAACCAGCGCGGGCTTTCATCATTGGGCGGGCAATGTGTTTACTCAAATTGAAAACACTTTTTAGATTGGTATTAATTACTTCGTCCCATTGGTCTTCGGTCATTCTCATCAACAAATTGTCACGGGTAATTCCAGCATTATTAATAAGAATATCAATTTGGCCAAAATCAGCCACTACATCGTTAATGAGTTTCTCAGCAGCGGCATAATCAGCGGCATTGCTTTGGTAGGCTTTTGCTTTAATTCCATTTGCTTCAAGCGCCTGTGCAGCAGCGTCGGCAGCGGCTGAAGATGAATGGTAGGTAAATGCCACGTTTGCACCATGAGCGGCAAAAACTTCGCAAATTCCTTTTCCTATTCCGCGCGAACCACCAGTTATTAAAGCTACTTTTCCTTCCAATAATTTCATGCCTACTTGTGTTTAATCGGGGCGAAAATATGAGTTTCTCAACTAAGTAAATTGCACGTTGTTTATGCCAAACCACAAAATCTTACGTTAGGCAAACACATCTATTTGATAACTTCGCAGTTATGAAACACTTGAGCTTCGTACTTTTTCTCATTGGATTTTGGGCCACAAGCCGTGCACAAGAATTCAATGCCCAAGTAGAAGTAGTTCATCCATCGCTTCAAACCACGGTTGAAGACATTTTTGAAAGTCTTGAATCTTCAATTACCAATTTTCTTAATGGCACAAGGTTTACAGAAGATGAATTTGAAATTGACGAAAAAATTGAGCTTAGTGTGGTGCTCAACATTACTTCAATGAACCAAACCAATTTTTCTGGCGATATTCAAGTGGCGGCGGTTAGGCCTATTTACGACCATGATTATTCTAGCCCCATGTTTAGAATAAAGGATGACGAAGTGAGTTTCACATTTGAGCAAAATGCTCAAATTCAATACGTTGAAGGAACCTTTACTGATAATCTCTCTTCAATTCTTTCTTTCTATGCTTTATTGGCTTTAGGAATTGATTATGATTCGTTTGAAGAAATGGGCGGAACATCGCATTTTAACAAAGCCTTGCAAGTAGCTAATGCCGCACAATCTGGCGGATCTGGTTGGGCACCAAGCGATAAAGAAAGAGACAACCGCTACTGGCTTATTTTTCAAATGCTCGACGAGCGATTTAAAAATTTACGAAAAACGTTTTACACTTATCATAGAGATGGTTTAGACCAATTTACTACCGATAGCGAAGCTGCCAGAGCCATCATTCTTACAAGCCTAGAAAGCCTTACCAAAGTGCATGAAAACTCACCTAACTCCTATTTGCTTCAAATATTTATGGAAAGCAAAAGGCAAGAGATTATCAATATTTTTAGCAAGGCCACCACTACCGAAAAGAAGAAACTCTATCAAATAATGGGTGTAATAGACATTGCCAACGTAAGCAAATACAAAACCCAGTTAGAGAACTAAATGCTAAAAAGGCTCTACATAAAAAACTACGCGTTAATAGATAAAACGCAAATTGAGTTTGGGCCCAACTTCAACATTATTACAGGCGAAACCGGAGCTGGAAAGTCTATTATGCTAGGAGCTCTTGGACTTATTCTCGGCAAAAGAGCCGATACACAAGCTTTGGCAAATGCCGAATCTAAATGCATAATTGAAGGTTGTTTTACCAACGTAGCAGACAGTTTAAAAACCCTTTTTCTTGAAAACGATTTAGACTTTGAGCAAGAAAACCTGCTTAGAAGAGAAATTACCCCCTCAGGCAAATCAAGGGCGTTTGTAAACGACACCCCTGTTTCCCTTCAAGTTTTGAAAGAAATTGGCGAGCATTTGGTTGACATCCACTCGCAACACAGCAACCAACTTTTGGCATCGCCAACATTCAGACTCTCTGTTGTTGATCAATTTGCTAAGAACGCTGAATTGCAACAGGACTTTGCCAGAACATTTTTTCAATGGAAAAAAGCCGAAAAAGAAAGAGAAACTCTTCAAGAAGCCGCAGAACTCTTTGAGCGCGATAGAGACTATTTATTGTTTCAGTTTAACGAGTTAGATGCTTTAAACCTGAAAGAAGGCGAATACGAAGCAAACGAGCAGGAACTTGAGCTTTTGAACAACGCTGAAAAAGTGGGCGAAGCTTTACAAAGTGGCCGCCAATTATTAGAAGAAGGCGAATGGAATGTGCTCGATCTTATAAGCCAATTGAAACAGCACTTTGCCCAAGTTCGAAATGTTAATCAGCAATTTGCTGAATTAGCAGAACGTATAGAATCTAGCCATATTGAGTTGAAAGATGTTTTTAGAGAAATTGTTCAACTTTCAGAAGAAGATTTATTTGATGCATCTAAACTAGATTCATTAAACGACCGTCAGCAAAATTTGCAACGTGCCATTAGAAAACATGGTGCAGCTGACGACGCAGAGCTAATTGCCATTAAAAACGACTTGGAGAAGAAGCTGGCAAATGCACAGCATTCAACCCAAGAACTTGAAACTTTGAAAAAACAATGTGCCAAGCTGAAATCTGATGCACAAGTCTCTGCTAATAAACTTACGGAATCGCGAAAAGCCGTTATTACCAAAACAGGCAATGAAATAACCAGCATTTTGCGCGAGTTAGGAATTCCCGATGCACAATTTGCCATTGAGCTTGAAACCTTACCTATTGAACAAATGAAAAGCCAAGGACAAGACCAATTGCATTTTAGGTTTAGTGCTAATAAAGGTTCGGCGTTGGGTTCAGTTCAAAAAGTGGCTTCTGGTGGTGAGATTTCAAGAATAATGCTCGCCTTAAAGCATCTCTTAGCTTCTTCAGCCCATTTACCAACCATGGTTTTTGATGAAATTGACCTTGGAATTTCTGGCGAAGTAGCTATTAAAATGGGAATGCTTATGAGCAAAATGAGCGAATATCATCAGCTTATTTCCATTACTCATTTGCCACAAATTGCAGCTATGGGCAATACACATTTCAAGGTTTCAAAAGAGTCGGGCCAGGACCGTTCTATTAGCCAAATTGCTGAGCTGAGCAGTAGCGAACGCATTCAAGAAATTAGCCATATGATAGGCGGAATTTCAGCTGGTGAAAACGCTGTGGAAAGTGCTAAAGAACTTTTGCAGAAATTCGCAGCTCTTAATTAGAAAAACAAGGCATGTCGAACAATCTTTTAGCAGGTAAAAAAGGCATCATTTTCGGTGCATTAGACGAACGATCAATATCATGGGCAGTGGCAGAAAAATGCCACGAACAAGGTGCTCAATTTACCCTTACCAACGCGCCAATTGCGTTGAGAATGGGTACACTCAACCAATTAGCTGAAAAATGTGGAGCCGAAATTATTGGTGCAGATGCCACCAATATGGACGACCTAAAAGCACTAGTTGAGCAAAGCATGGAAAAATTGGGCGGAAAGCTTGATTTTGTGCTTCACTCAATTGGCATGAGCCCTAACGTTAGAAAGAAAAAACACTACACCGATCTCAATTACGACTGGTTTCAAAAAACCATGGATATTTCGGCCATGTCGTTCCACCGAGTATTGCAAAAGTACTACCAAATGGACGCCATGTATGACGTAGTTTCAGTACTAACGCTAATTTA
>JAGQWA010000390.1 GCA_020437725.1 Bacteroidota bacterium
GGCCGATTGGGTAGAATAGCCTTATTTTCAACCATTTGATAATTTCACAACGCGGTGTTACCAAATTCTTAAATTTGGCCGCTCAAATTTTATTGTATGTCAGATTTTGTGCTAGAGTTTGAAAAACCTATTAAAGAGTTAGAAGAGCAGCTTGAAAAAATGCGAAAGATCTCTTTAAAAGATGGAAAAGGAGTTGATGATAAGGACATTGCCAGCCTTGAGCGCAAAATTGAAAAGATCAAGAAAGAAGTTTACGAAAACCTTACAGGATGGCAAAAGGTGTTGGTTTCGCGCCACCCAGAGCGCCCTTATACTTTAGATTATCTAGAAAACGTATTTACCGACTTTATAGAGCTGCACGGCGATAGAGCCGGTTTTGACGATAAAGCCATTGTAGGTGGATGGGCCAACTTAGACGGCCAAACCTGCATGGTAATTGGCCACCAAAAAGGCAAAAACACCAAAATGCGCCAATACCGCAACTTTGGTATGGCCAACCCCGAAGGTTATAGAAAGGCATTACGCCTTATGAAGTTGGCCGAGAAATTCGAAAAGCCGATTATTACATTAATAGATACTCCAGGCGCTTATCCTGGTTTAGAAGCTGAAGAACGCGGCCAAGGAGAAGCAATTGCCAGAAACCTAAAAGAAATGGCCGTGCTAAACGTGCCTATTATCTGTGTGGTTATTGGCGAAGGTGCATCTGGCGGTGCATTGGGAATTGGTGTTGGCGACAGGGTATTAATGCTTGAAAACACCTGGTACTCAGTAATTTCTCCTGAAAACTGTTCTACCATTTTGTGGCGAAATTGGGATCATAAAGAAGAAGCTGCAGATGCCTTAAATCTTACCGCCGATAAAATGCTGGCCAATGGTTTAATAGATGGCATTATAAAAGAACCAGCCGGTGGCGCTCATGCCGATCCTGAAAAAACATACAAGAACATGAAAGCCGAGTTGAAAAAATTGGTGAAGGAACTAAAAGCCCTCGACGAAACCGACTTGGTAAACCAACGAATTGAGAAGTTCTCAGGAATGGGGGTTTATGCTTAAACAGGTTATTTACATTGAAATCAATATGATTGTAAATATTTTTAACCAAAGTTAATTCGAATTTACCATTCCTGAGAATTAACCCAAGAAATTTTGGCTGCACTTTGCGTTATATTGCGGCCATCATGTTTTCAAAAAAAAGAACTCTAATTGCTCTCATTTTTGGTGTTATTTTTTGTTCAGTTAAAGTCTGCTACTCATTAGAAAGACCTTCCACCAAAATAGTAGACGTTCCACTTTTTGGACTTACCAATTATACCACTGAAGATGGCCTTCCTTCAAATGAAGTTTACTCTTTTGCACTAGACAAAAATGGGTTCATTTGGATAGCAACAGATAATGGCCTCTGTAAATTTGATAGTGAACAATTTCAAGTTTTTACCAAGAAAGATGGATTGCCTGAAAATGTAGTATTAAAAGTAAAGACCACGGACAATGGACAAATTAGTGGCTACACTTTAAAAAATAAATTGTTCATAATTGACGATATTAATCGCATAAATGAAATCAACTATCCAAAGAAATTAACAGACTACACTAAAAAATTTAAAATACTTGATTGGCATGTACATGATTCATTGTCCTGTCAACTCTTTTTATCTAATTGGAATCCGTGGGACGAGAAGAAACTGCCTTACATTGTATATACAAAATTTAATTCAGATTCCGCTAGTCTAACTAAATTCATTGAAAATGATTACGACTTCTTATATGGTGGAATGACTCCTTCTAAACATTGGATTTTCAATCCATTTGGTAAGGAACAAAAATGTGGTCTTCACAAATCAGGTTCGTTTACTAAAATTACCGATTGTAATTTTAGTAAACCGATCAGACTCAAAGATTTTAGAGACTACAAGAGATCTGAATGCGTGGCATTAACAGAAAGTCAATGGGCTGTAAGTGTTAACAAAAGCTTATATATCCTTGACTCAAATATCAATTCAGTTGATTACGTCACCTCTTTTGAAACCACGATAACCTGTTTAGAAAAAATCTCAAACTCGCTGCTGGTTGGCCTTAATCACAAAGCTGGATTAATTCGAATAGAAGGTATAAAGTCGGGACAAACATCTTATAACAGAATGCTTAAAGGCGTTACAATATCAGATCTATTTGCAGACACATCTCAAAACCTTTGGATTGGCACATTAGAAAATGGAGTTTATTTTAAATCCAACTCTGCGTTTGAACCTATTACATTTCCGCAAGCCTATTCTAACCTGCATCAGAATAATGATCGACTATATTGCATATTAGGACAAAACGAAGCATATGAAATGAAATTGAAAGGCAATCAGTGGTCATTTGAAATAATTTATAAGGCAAAATCTGATCAGAATATTAATGAGTTCTGGTGCGACAATAATAAATTCTGTTATTCATGTGAAAATCCTAAAAATCAAATTCAATTTATTTCGAAGGGAATAGTCAATAATACAGTTTCTCCTATTAGATCTGCAGGTATTATATCGCTTGAAAATGGGTATTACATATCGCATGCCCCCAATGGCTGGCGAATAATTAATATGAATGGCTTGCCCATATCTATTAGTAAAAGTTTGAACAAACGATCTAGGGTCTTTGATTTTATTAAATATGATGACAGTAGCTTTTTAGCTGGTACAATTAATGGTGTTATAAAGTGCAACTTAAAAAATGAAAGGAGTAATTATTTACCCAAATTGTTCACGGAAAATGAAAGAATTAATTGCATTGCTAAACATCAAGAAACATTTCTGTTTGGCTCTAATAGTAGCGGAGTATATGTGATAAACGAAGACACCTTGACTCAAACAATTGATCTAAACGATTTCTTTCTAAACAATTGTATAACAGATATTCTTCTGGCCAATAATGTACTTTGGGTTTCAACGAAAAAAGGCCTGGCTAGTTTTCAGCACAACAAGGAACTTGGAAAATACACAATATTAAAGTCATATAATAAAAAGTCAGGATTGCCAAATGAAAGCATTGCCAACATTTATAGTCACGATCATTTAATCTTGGTAGAAACCCCAATCGGCTTATTCAGCCTTGACCCTTCTCTTGAAATCCAACCAATGCCTAGCAAAATGTTTGTACATTCAATTCATATTAATGATGAGTTGACTCGCGAACTCAACGACAGAGTTTTGAAACCAGACCATGATGACATCACCATTTCTTATGGAAGTCAACACTACGGCATCAAACAAACCACCTATTGGTATCGGG
>JAGQWA010000391.1 GCA_020437725.1 Bacteroidota bacterium
CTAAAAAAGGACTTGGACAACTTAAGCGCTATAATTTCGAAGTAATTGGCAACGAAGTAGTAGAAGTGCTAAACCATATAGGCATTGTAAAAAGCCATTTTGTGGGTATTTCTCTAGGCACCATCATTATTAGAGATTTAGCAGAACGATATCCTGAAAGAGTGAGTGCCATGGTGATGGCGGGCGCAGTTATGAAACTGAATTTGCGTGGCCAAGTGCTGATGCGTTTGGGAGTAATTTTTAAGTCAATTCTGCCTTATTTATTGCTCTATCGCTTTTTTGCTTTTATAATTATGCCAAGAAAAGCGCACAGAAACTCGCGTTTGCTTTTTATAAACGAAGCGAAGAAACTTTACCAAAACGAGTTTATTAAATGGTTTAAACTTGCGGCTGAAGTAAATCCGTTGCTTTCATTCTTCAGGTTTAAAGACTCTGGAATTTCAACGCTCTACATAATGGGCGAAGAAGACCATATGTTTTTACCGAGCATTAAAAAGTTGGTGCAAAATCATAAATCGGCCCAATTGCAAGTGGTGGCCAATAGCGGCCATGTAGTTAATGTTGACCAGCCACTAGAATTTAATAAAAGGGTGGTTGCGTATTTGGCAGGAATTGAATACTAAGCGGGCTCTATCTAGCCTTCAAACCAAACCTGTAGTTTTAGAAGCGACGCGATAATTACCGCATCTGCAGCAATTTGGTTGCCATCAATATGGCTTAGTAGGTTAATTCTTTTGCCGTTTTTCAGCACCAAATTCAGCTCAATATTGGTGTAGTTTCTTTTTGAAGAAAGCACTTCTTTTTTAAGCATTTGCAAAGCCGCAATTTCTGAAAGTCTAACCTGATTTTTGGCTTCGCCGGTTGTTAGTGTGTTTAGGTCTTTTTTGCCTTGCCAAAAGTATCCCAAGGCTAGATCGCAGTATGAACGTCTTGTACCAAGCTTTTTAAACAGCAAACTAAATAGCACAAAAAATGCACCTGCCGCTGGTACTACCCATGCTTCTTTCATTGAGTCAATTCCAAAAAGCCAAACTATTGAAAGCGAAATAAGCAGAAGAAAAATGCCAATGCCAATAAATAACCATATAAAACAACCCATTCCATTTGATGGTACAATTTCAATCTTGGAGTCGGAAACTACATTCAGCTTAGCTGAAACAAAATTGGCAGAGCCGGCATTTGGCATGGGTTTCCACTCAACCAAATCAACTGTTCTGTCTGTAACATCTTCGCGATGCACAAATATTTCGTGGTTCTCAATCCAATCTAATATTGACTTTCCGTTATCCATTTCTGCGCACCAATTTAATGCTACTATTGGTTAGATTTACAACGGGTTAATAAACAGGAATTTATGCGGTATATTTTCATATTTCTTCTTTTGGTATTTGTTGGTCATAAAACAACGGCTTGTGGAACCGTAAAAATCTGGGCCAATAAATACTTTGATGCTACTAACGAAGAGCAAAAATTAGATGCCTTAAAGTTTATGAATTGCGACCCAGTAATAAAGGAATTCAAAACCACGAGAGATACGTATTTATTGGTTAAAACCATGCGCCACGCAAGGCTTTGGGCCGATTCTTTACATGGCGCCAATAACGATTCGTTGGCTGAGTACGTGCAGCATTTGCTTACCAAAATGTTTCTCAGGTTTAAGGTATATCAATTTCCAGATTCGGCTGTGGTTGAGCAATGGCATTCCTATTTTTCAACCGCCTATGGCATTGAATTAGAGAGATGGAAAATGAACGTAGATTCGGTTCTAAATTCAAAAGGCATGCATGCTATTTTGCTAGACGATCATTTGGGTGAGCCACATTTAGCCTACGCCAATTATCTTAAAAAAGAAATGCGGGTGCTTATCAGAAACTAGAATTTAGCAATAAGTAAAAGTTTAGACATTAAATAATTCAAAATTTACAATTTAAAATTACTCAGCACTCAAGACTTCAAAATCGCCGCCAACCCCAATCGAATTACCCCATAATCAATTTCTCCTTCTAGCATTTCGAAGTAGGGTTTCATTTCTGTGGTTTGGCCTATTCTATTGTACGCTTCTCTTATGCGTTCAAGCTCTTTTACACCTACAAATTGGTTAATGGCAATGTCGGCGCCTTGCTCAATAAGCTTCGCTAAATGACTGTAAATCGTAGTTGGAGCCAAGTTGCGTTCTGCAGCCATTTCTTCAACAGTTAAGCCTTGTTTGTAAAGCTCAAAAGTGCGCAGATAGGTTTTGCCTTTCATATGAGAAGTATCGGCTTCTTTAATGAAATCGCGAATGGCTTTCATAAATACTGGGCCGTACTTTTTCAGCTTGTGTTCTCCTACACCCGAAATACTTTCAAACTCAATGGCAAAAGATGGTTTAACACTGGCCATTTCGTTCAAAGTAGCATCGTTGAAAATTACGTATGCAGGCACATTTTCTCCTTTGGCCAATTCGGCTCTTAAAGCTTTTAAGTGCTGCAACAAGCGTTCGTTTCGCTCTTCGGTTTTGGTTTGCTTTGGTTTTTTGGTTTTGGTTTTAAATTCTTGTTTCTCAACTTTTGCCAGTTGTAAAGGCGAATTTCCAAATAGTATTTGCTTACCAGTTTCAGTTATTTTTAGGTTGAAATGATCGGTGTAAGCGATTTCTATAAGTCCAAGATTAATGAGCTGGTTAATATATCCCTGCCATTCGTAATGGCTGAATTCGCGTCCTGCACCATAAGTTTTTATTTCGTGCAAATTCTTCTCAAAAATCTCTTGACGGTTAGAGCCACGAAGAACGTCTATCAGAAGATTTAGACCCAACTGTTCACCGCTTCTATAAATGGCCGACATGGCTTTTTGAGCCACCACCAAACCATTAAAACTGTCTTTAGGGTTTTCGCAGATATCGCAATTGCCGCAGTTTTCTTCGAGCACTTCGCCAAAGTAGCTCATCAAGATTTTACGTCTGCAAACTGATGCTTCGGCATATTGGTGCATTCGGCTTAGCTTTTCTAAGTAGATGTGTCCCATTTCACCTTGCGATGCAAAATCGGTTAGAATGCGCAGGTCGCCATAATTGAAGTAGAGCACCGTTTCAGATGGCAAACCATCACGGCCAGCGCGTCCAATTTCCTGGTAAAAACTCTCAATATTTTTAGGCAGGTTGTTGTGAATCACCCACCTAACATTGGGTTTGTCAATACCCATTCCAAAAGCAATGGTGGCGCAAATAATTTTCTGTTCGTCTTTAATAAACTGCTCTTGCACACGGTTTCTAATTTCGGTTGCAAGAC
>JAGQWA010000392.1 GCA_020437725.1 Bacteroidota bacterium
GATGCAATAGATGTGCAGGATCGTGAGGATTGTTTTGATTGTTCTGGTGAATTGAATCGCATTTGGTTTTTCCAATTAAATAATAAATCCTGTTTATCCTAGTATTCAAGTAATCCTGCTCAAACAAAAATTGTCTACATATAAGGCATTAGATGTAAAGAATCGCATCTATATTTTGCCTTTGAACTTAAAAATCCTGTTTATCCTGGTATTCAAGTAATCCTGCTAAAACAAAAAATGGCGTAATTGCTTTGGTAAATTAGATTAGAATGGAACGAAATGAAACTGAGGTTAATGCCTTAACCCACAAGATTATTGGTTGTGCCATGGAAGTTCACAACATAATGGGGAATGGATTTCAAGAAGTAATTTATCAGAGGGCTTTAGCAATTGAATTAGGCCTTAATGGAATTCCTTTTGAGCGTGAAAAAGAGATGGACTTAAGCTATAAAGGTGAGCATATTGGCACTAGACGTGCTGATTTCTTGGTGGCTGGTTTAGTCTTGGTGGAATTAAAGGCTGTTATGGAATTAGATGGTGCACACAAGGCACAGGCAATTAATTATTGCGAAGCATATAATCTTCCTGATGGACTTCTTATCAACTTCGGTGGAATGAGTCTAGACTTTAGACGGGTTTATAACAAAAGACTGATTAAAAGTTGGAAATCGGGCAGAAACTAACCCTTCTCCAACTCAACAATCCTATCCCTAACATCCCAATAAATTTCAGGGTCTTCTCCTGCACTTTTTACGGCAGCCATCATTTTTTTGAGAATGGCTAATTCTCGCTGGTCTTGGTCTCTGGCTTGATATACTTCTGACAAGATTTGCAAGTGCTCTAAGTATTCTAAAGTAATGAGTCGTTTGCGGACAATATCTGTTTTAATTACTTGGTTGAACAGCAAATCAGCATCAGCTTGTGCTTCTTGGTAATGATGCATTTCGTAGCGACGGTTGCACATTAAAGCATGTCTGCAAAGTATCTCCATGGTGGCCAGCGTGTCTTCTTTCGCTATTTCGTCTTTACGTCTGTAAAGCGCGGCAAAATATCCAGCAGCGGTTTCTTCATCTGCCAAGCGAACATAATCTTTGGCTGAAGAAAGCATTACTTGCCAATTTTCTAGTGAATCGAAATAGGTAGGAATGGGTCTTCCAACCTTGTCTTGCCAAACAATGTTTCCTTTTTTGTTGAGCTTAACATCATACCAAAAAGTATCGTCAGCTATAATCGCGTTTGCTTTTCCGTTTTTGAATGATTCAGCAACAACAAACTTGGGTTTTACCAGCCATTTTCCGTTTTCGCCCAAATATCCCCATAGCTTGTTGGGTTTCGCTGCTGCAATGCATTGAGAGTAGGGTAGCGCTTCTTTAAACAAGGGTGTTTTTATGGTTTTACCATCTTTTGAGTAGCCATAAAATGGGGTTTTGTTAGAGTCAACCAAATAACTTCCTTCTTCTCCAAAATAACCTTCCACCCAAATGGAATCGTAGGTCCATTGCAAGGTGTCGATTAGATGCCAACCGCAGTTTGAGTCAGATGCAGCGCCTTCAGTGGTTTTTTTACTGCACGACAGTAGCGCGATTGCAGCCAATAATAGCAAAATGATAGAATTTGGGAGATAGAATTTCATCTTGGCGCAATTTAGTATTTGCCCAATCTGGGGCTTTCTTTTTTTACCAAAATCTCAAGGAGCAGGAAAACACTGCTCAAGGGCTGATTTATAAACCCAATCTTCTTCCCATTGTCTTCTATGGGTGCCCTGGTAATGGCAAACTCGCCAGTTGTTTTTCTTGGCTTTGCGGAGAAGTCGATGTCTGAGTTTTCTCGGGTAAAAAATAGTCAAGGCCATTTTCCATTTTGACATTTTTCTAACAATTCCCAGTTGAGCCAGCACATCATAAGTAGCTGAACCACAGCGCATACCAATAAATGCATAGTCGTATGGAGAATTTGAAAGATACTCATGGTGAATAGAATCTAGCTGTTCTTTTTGCTTGGCGGTAACTGGAATGTGAATGGTGGTTCGTTGTGCTGAAGTGAAACTTCCACCCAAAATTTGATAGAACTGAATAGAGTCAGAAACCACAAACTGGCTATTGAGTTCGGTTTTGCTCGATAAGTAATGAAAATTGCCGTTTGGTAAAAAATTCACAATTTCATTGGGGGTTGAAGCAATTCCAACATGTCCGCCTAAAATGCCACCAAACCACTTTCGCTCAACATCTTGAAAAGCTTTGGCAGGTTTTGAGCCATAGAGAAAATGCACCCCAATCGTGTCAGATATTGATGTTTGTACTTTAACGGTTGAATAGCAAATGGAAAGTGAGAAAAAGGCAATTAGAAATTTCATTTCTAACAGATGCAAAATCTGCTGAAATTTCACATGTCCATTCTTTTTCTAAACCTGCCTATTCCAATAAAAAGCATTGTGGTGCCAATAACACTAGGCAAAATCCAACCTACGTACCAAGGCAAAAAATCAATGGCGTTTACAGTAAAAGCTGTCGTGGCAGAGATGTAGGCGCTTCCCATTCTTATACCGTGGTAAATGGCTTTAGATGAGCCTTTGGGTTGATTGGCAATGTCTAGAACTGCAAATACTAATGTGATTACACCAATGGCGCTCCCTAAACTGATGGTTTTATCTTGAACATCAAAAACAATAAGAGCAACGGATGAAACGAGTCCAAGCACCGCCAGTACAGTTAATTGAAACCATGATTTAATTATAAAAATGAGCTTACCGGTTAAACAGAAGTAAGCAGTAAAGATGCCTATTGACAACAGGAACGGGTTTGGATGAATTATGGCCAACCATATGGCTGTTGCGGAAGAAATCATCATAGTCCAAAAGAATATATTGCCTGATTGAACATGCCTTTTGCTTCCTTTTCTGGTAATGGCAGCCATCAATCCAAAAAGCAAGGCAATTGAACCAGAAACAATGTGGGCTATGAGTAGAAAATTTTCCATCTTATTTGCCGAAATAGTATTTCATTCTTTCTGGGTAAACCACCATTTGAATGAAGTTGAACTCTAAATCATTGCTGAAATAATTCTTGTTTTCACTGGACATGTTTCCGCGCGGTTGATATCGCAAATTGGTTCTAAGAATGAACCACTCAACTTCGCTAGGCCTAATGTCCCACCCAAACACTAAACTAGCCGAATAAGCTTCTCCTGATTGTTCAACACGGTTGTTCAGCTCTTTATCGTTGGTTATAAAGTTGTAGCGAATATAATTTAGCCCAAAGCCT
>JAGQWA010000393.1 GCA_020437725.1 Bacteroidota bacterium
TAGTGTCTTCTACACTAAGTTCGGTGGTACCAATATTGGTTTCGGTAAGGTTGGCGTTTTCGCGTTTCGATTCAATTACAACTCCTTGCAGGTCATTATCTGTTGGTTGTAACTCAATATCAACCGTTTGGCTTTCGGTAATGGTTAATGATTTTTCTTGCGGAAGAAGACCTATGTATTGATAAAGCAGGGTATAGGTGCCCGGTTTTAACGATAATGAATAGAACCCATAGATATTAGAAACCGCGCCTATAGATGGGTCGCTTTTAACAATAACCGATGCGCCTATTAGGTCTTCACCCGTTTTAGCGTGGGTTATATGTCCACTAACTGATACGTTTTGTGCCTTTGCAGACAAAGAAAAGGCCAGGCTTAGCAATAAGACTGGCCATGCTTTTAGGAAGCGTTTTGGTGACATTTCAGATTTTATAGAATTAAATAATCAATGGGCAAATTCAAATCAGTTTTTGCCTTTCGGTAGTAAAACGGATAGCGTAAAAAATAGTTACATTAAACTTTAGAAAAAATGGTAGGGTCGTTTTTAGGCGAATCATTTTCGAGTAAATAATTCACCAAACTTTCCATTTCATGGCTAACGGTAAGTCGAGTTTTATCAGTTTTTCTCAGTAATCCGCTTTTTTCCATTGAGTTTAGCAGTTCTAATAAGCCATTGTAATAACCATCAACATTTAAAAGACCAATGGGTTTTTGGTGCAAATCAAGCTGCTGCCAAGTAAGCATTTCGAACAACTCATCCATGGTACCAAAACCACCCGGTAGCGCAATGGCGGCATCGCATAGCTCATACATTTTAAGCTTGCGCGTATGCATAGAATCTACCGTAATAAGTTCGGTTAGGCCATGGTGGGCTATTTCGTGGTCTTGAATAAATTGTGGAATAACGCCTATAACCTTACCTCCAGCAGCCAATGCACCATTGGCCACAGCGCCCATGCAGCCAACTGTTGCGCCGCCATAGATCAATGTAATATTATTTTTGCCAAGAAATTGACCCAGTTCAGAGGCTATTTCTAAATACTTGGTTCCCTTACCCGGACTAGAACCACAAAAAACCACAATGCTTTTCATGGTGCAAGGTTAGGTAAAGGGTTCGACTTCGCTCATCCACCGTGCTTTGAATTGTGATTCGCATGCTCATCGTGCTTTGGGTTCGGCTTCGCTCACAAACAGTGCAATGAGTTTCGATTCGCATGGTCATAGGGCGATGTAAACCGCCGCTTACATTTATTGAGCCGTGATAATAGTGTGAAATTGACTGTCTGAAATAGAAATGCTGAATGTTTTGTTGCTTAAGCGGAGTTGAAGGCAAATTATTTGGGCTATTTTGGTTGAGCAAAAACTAGATTTTTATGAGTGGCTTTATGTACATTCTAAAGTGTGCTGATGGTAGCTATTATACAGGTAGCACAATTGATCTTGAAACTCGGTTTCGTGAGCATGAGTCTGGTAGTGGAGCAAATCATACTGCTAATAGACTGCCAGTAGAATAGGTTTATTGGGAAGAATTTGAACGAGTTGAAGATGCTTTTAAACGCGAAAAACAAATCCAGAGATGGACTAGGGCCAAAATGGAAGCTTTAATTCAAGCTGAATACGGTAAGCTTAAGAAGTTAGCTGCTTGTAAGAATTCGAGTCATTTTAGCAACAGGGGGTTCGACTTCGTTCACCCGCCGGAACATGAATCTGCTCACCCGCCGGAACACGGTGAAAATTCAAACTCGAACGAATGATGAACCGAACCCTTTTTGACCATCTCTTAGTAGAATGAATTATTAGTTTTCGAAAAGAAAACTTTTGCCTGGTAATTGAAATGCTGGACAATCTCGTTGCCTGAGCGGAGTCGAAGGCAACAATTTCTTCAATTTACGCTTCAGTATATCTTCAATTGCTCAGAATTCATATTTTGCTCTCTCTCAAACTCCAATAGCCATTTCTTCTTGTCAATTCCACCAGCATAGCCTGTAAGTTCACCATTACTGCCAATTATCCTGTGGCAGGGAATTACGATAGCAATTTTATTCTTTCCATTGGCTGATGCCACGGCTCTTATCGCTTTTTCATCACCAACAACTCTTGATTGTTTTAGGTAAGTTGTTGTGGTTCCAAATGGTATTTTCAATAGGGAAGACCATACTTTCTTTTGAAATGCGGTTCCAATCATGTTTAACTCGAACGAGAATTCATTTCGTTTTCCAGCAAAGTATTCTTGTAATTGAAGCTTAGCTTGTTTGATAATGCCATTTTCATGATTTAAAACATCTGCACCAATTTTAGACGCCAATGCTTCTGCATTTCGGTCAATGGACACATCATTGGCAAACTCTAGCAAACAAATGCCCTTGCCTGTTGAGCAAATGAGCATTTTACCTATTGGAGTTTTTAAAGAACTGGTGTAAAGTTCAATCAATTATCTATGCTGATCTATCAAAATGGTGTTTCCATCTGGATCAATTACGATGGCATGGTCTGGTCCGCTACCGTCTTCATTGGCTTCCTTTTCTAATTCAATTCCAGCGGCTTTAAGTGTTTTTTGAATGTCTCTTACATCTTCAAAAGGATCAACGTTTTGCGCGCTTTGATCCCAGCCAGGGTTAAAGGTTAATATGTTGTTTTCGAACATGCCTTGGAACAAACCAATAACGGTTTCTCCGTTTTTCATAATGAGATAATTTCTTTCTATTTCGCCCGCAAACTGGGTGAAACCTAATTGCTCATAAAAAGCTTTTGATTTGGCAAGGTCTTTAACGGCTAAGCTTACTGAGAAGGCTCCTAATTTCATTTATTAATTGTTTGTGTTCAACTTTTTAATTCATCAAGCTTGTTAGAATAATCATACTGCAAATCTGAATGCAATGAAGAAACAACTGTTTCAATGCGTTTTACTGTGCGCAGATACATATTGTCTATAATAGGCATTTGATATGTGTGGCATTCGTAAGCTTTATACAGATGGCAGAAGTGCAACAGTATTTCTACTTCGGTAGTTTTAATGCCTGAGTAGCGAATTTGCGCCTTTAATTCTCTCAAAACCTTTCGTATTCCTTTTTTAGCCAAATAGCCCGAACTCATATTAATTTGAGCAAATTCTTGGTCAGCAAAGGTCATAACATTTTCAACGTAGGCGGTTTCGTCATCGGCTTCAAAAACCAAGTAGGTGAGAAGCTGCTTAGCATCTTTCTTACTTTTAGCCAAACTTAAACATAGCTCTACCAGTTCATCAGGGCTTTTATGCTTTAGTT
>JAGQWA010000394.1 GCA_020437725.1 Bacteroidota bacterium
TAATTAAAATGCTTCTTTGCACTTTTTTACGGCCAAAATTTATACTCTCGCCGGCCATAACAATACCTCCATCAGGAGTTTGCAATATTGAGTTCAATATTACTCCTTCATCGTTCTCGTCGTCTGGATAAACAACATAGTCCCTGTACCAAATTGGGTTTCCAATAAAGTCAGTTTTAAACAGAAAAGGCATGTCTATTGATGTTGGTTTTATTCTTTGGTATCGAGTTCTTGTGCCAGCCCAAACAATGCCATCAGGAACTGAAATTGCCTGCTTCACCTTAAAATCATGAAGGGTTTCAGCCTTGGTTATTCCTTCTCCCCTCGACATTTGTTGCTGTAAATACCTTCTAAAATTTTTGCGCCACAACACCTTACCTGTTTCGTAATCTACCTCTGCCATTATCAGGGAGCAGCTGTCATTAATCGTGGCAAATCGAATACTGTCTATAGGATGCATATAGGGCTTATAAAAAAGATCATTCCATATCCCCAAATAGTTGCCACCCCTCTTTTCAATTACTTGCAGCCCATCGATCATGATTGAATCATTATCGTCAAATCTGATTTGATCTTTGAAACCTTCACTTAAGTGAACTCTTCTCAAGTATGACTGATTATACTGACCCCCATTTCGAATTGCAGAAACAGAGAGCAGCAACATTTCACCATCACGGCTTACGAAAGCATCATTTATTTCCGTGTTGGATGAAGTTAGACTGCAATTCTTAGGGTTTATGATTTCGTAAAATTCAATACAATCATTTGAAGAGCAGTTAAACAATTTATAATTAGGGATTGAACATTGTGGATTTACAGGAAATGACCACAGAACGCCCACAATATTTTTCGATTGATTGGTTATAATTGATTTAATTCTAGAGTTAAACGTGTCAACATTGAGATCTAATTGTAGAAACTCTTTTGAACCAACGTCCAAAACGTCGGTGTTCCATTTATATCCTAAACCTTTCTCTACACCAAAATTTAAGCCAACAAAAAGCTTTCCCTTATACACATTAATTGCAGCAGGACTTAAGATGGAATTGTTAGAATTCATATCCCCTACAATTCCATCTATATAAAATGTGTCACTTCGGTAATTTAAGCCTGTTCTCCAATCTGAGTAGTTAATTACAGTGTAACAATAATCTGATGCCAAGCAATTTTCACCAACAGAAATCAGAGTATCTTCAATTAAAAATGAGCGCATATTTGCCGCACCTTTTTGAAGACTAACCCATGTCTCTTGGGCGACTGAAATACCATTCAGAAATACCATCAATACCATTATCAGTAACCGCATTATTGAATTTGTTAACCATCCTAGCGCAATCATTTGCGCTAGGATGGTCGGTTAATTTACCTATTAATTATTATTTGACGAATTTGTGACCAAAAGTCAGGGAATCGAAAATTCTAACGACTCTAGTCTGGTCAAAAATTTGCCCCCATCTAACTTCCCCCAAAAAGGGGAAGAACCTGGTAATGAATCGATTTCAAGACTTTTTGCACCAAGCCAATTCTCCACCCAGCACTAATGACTTTTCCCTAGTTACTAGTTAATTAAAAAAGTCACAATCGCGCTGCTCTGCGGCGTGATGACTATTACGAGCGTCTCTGGCGCGAGTTTGAAAAAGTTTAAAGATGGAAAGTTTAAAGTTTAAAAGATTTGAGTCGGAAACCAAATACTCAGCTGTCATATCGAGCTGTGCGAGATATCTGATGACATGCACAGACCAATTGGTTTGGCAGTTTCTTGTTTAGAGTTTCTAGTTCGCGATTTGAAAATTTGACTGGAATCAAATAACAAAAAGGTCTCAAGTCTAAGGTCCAAAGTCTGAAAATTGCCCCCATCTAACTTCCCCCAAAAGGGGAAGAACCTGATAATGAATCGATTTCAAGACTTTTTGCACCAGGCCAATTCTCCACCCAGCACTAAAGACTACTCTCTAGTTACTAGTCACTCCAAAAACCCCTAATGGCTAGTGGCTAATCGCTTCTTCCTACCTCACCACCACCTTCCTAGTCAAAATCGCCTTTTCACTTCTCAACATTACCCAGTAAATGCCTTCGTTTTTGGCATCTATAATGAGTTGGTTTTGGTCTTGAAGAAACTCTACTTGCTGGCCTTGTGCGTTGAAAACAGATATGACTTCTGCATCAGGATTTCCATCAATATTGAAAGTGCCTGTTGATGGGTTGGGGTAAAATTCAACGGTTATTCCGTGCTTTTCAAATTCTTGTACGCCGACATAATAACTGTCCAATTGATTGAAATCGCATCTATATTGGGAAATTGTATCATGACCCATCCAGTAAACGGACTCATCATTAAGACATGCTGAAATAACTCTAGTTCCACCGCTGTGCATTCGGTAATTAAATTTCAAATCATAACCATCATTAATGGATCCAAAACCTTTAATCCATACCACTGAATCGCGCCAAAATTCAAACTCTCTGTGAGTTGCGGTAAAAGCATAAGCCATTCTTTTCTCCCTGTTATCAAGTGAAATCTGAAAAATTGTATCAATAACAAGCTGAATAGAGTCAACCCCATCATAATAATTAAAAGTGTCGCCTTGACCCAGGTTATAATCAAATACAACATGCCTTATAAACCCATCTGTCTTATGCCTGATAACCTGACCATTTTTGAAAGTAAAAGTGTTCTTGTAGGCGAACTCTTTTAGTCTGTAAGTGTGCAGCTCGAAAACTGTAGAATCCTGAGTGGCGTTCATGTTTTTGATGCTGTCGACTAAATCATATGTGCTATTTGACCAACCTGACCAAACTCTATAATATGCCAAAGGCTTTATGGTGTCTTGAGCAAGGTTAATTAAGGGCATGGCCATTACAAAAAGGCTACCTAGCAACAATAAACGAATGGTTTTCATAGTGGTTGTTTTTTGTGTTGAATAAAGTAATTTGATAAATGCCGTTTGCCAAGTTTTGGATTGAGATTTGGTTTTGCTCTGAACTAAAAACACCATTTTGAATTACCGCTCCACTTGCACTCATAATTTTGTAATTCCATGCATCAAACACATTGGGCAAAGTGACCTTTAGAGTTGATGTTGAGGGGTTTGGGTAGATTTGGCATTTACTGGCTCTTTTTGGTTCTATATTATCTGTTTTATGACAGCCTGGAATAAGACACCCAAAACTGTCAACCTTAATTAAAATGCTTCTTTGCACTTTTTTACGGCCAAAATTTATACTCTCGCCGGCCATAACAATACCTCCATCAGGA
>JAGQWA010000395.1 GCA_020437725.1 Bacteroidota bacterium
GCACCACTCTAAGAAATGGGGTTTTAAAACGCATTTTGAATGGGTTGAAAATAAAAATCTGGCAGTTGCCACTCAATCAAACAAGCTGGTTTATTGGAAATCTGAAAATGTACTCAGAACAGTTTTGTTTGGGCAATTATCGCTCATCTATCAACCAAAATTTTTGGAAGCACACGAAATTTCAATTGGCCTTCATAATGGCAAAATTGCTGATACAGTTGCCCTTTTCAACCCTAATTACTTACCAGCAGAAAGCTCGAAAACGAGCCAAACAGCTTTTAAGGCAGGCTACACTTTTGTAAATGACAAACGCAACAGAAAAGGATATCCAACAAAAGGTTATTTGTTTGGCTTAAGTGCAAATCATGCACAGTTTTTTAATGGTTTGCACCTAAGTAGTATTTCGGCTCGAATTAACTTACACCACCCCATTAAGGATTTTCATTTTTCTAGTCAAACTCAAGCTTTTACCAGTTTTGGCACTACCCAGCCATATTTTTTACAACGGGGTTTTGGCTGGAACAACAACTTAGTTCGTGGGTATAATTATCATGTTATAGAGGCCGAACATTTTGCCATTCAAAAATTGGAATTTGGAAGAATGCTTACACCCTTGCAGAAACAGTTTAATAAGCTTCCCAGACAGTTTAAACTATTATCAATAACTCCAGTTCCAAAAGCATTTCTTGATTTTGGATATACAAGTAGCCAGAATTTTACAAATAATGGCACACTAAACAACCAGTTTCTTTTGGGTTATGGCCTTGGGCTCGACCTAGTTTACTACTACGATAATCTTTGGAGATTTGAATATGCCCGAAGCATACACGGCACAAGTGGGCTATTTCTCAACTTCACTATGTTCATTCAATGAGTTCTTGCTATTTTTACATTAAGTGTCAGCACCAAAACACATACTACTCGCTATTCTATTGTTATGCATTGGCAATGAAACAATTGCCCAAGTTATATCTGCCAGTATTTCTTATAATGTTTTAGGTAACGACACGCTTACAATACAAGCAACGGCAAGATATAAATGTGGTACTAAGATTAACGACACACTCCAAATTGAACTACTTGATAAGGTTTTGGGAGGTGGAATTACAAAAGCAGTTTCAATACAAAAAAACATTAATAGAAGCCGCAGAGTAAACTGCAACGACAGCAGTTGCAAAGTTCAATTTACTACTGCAGAGTTCTTGTATTCTATACCCATAAGTTATTTCAGCACCCAATTGTCTGATTCAATTCTTATCAAATTCACCCCGGGTTGGCGGCTTGACTCTTTAACAAACATGACTTTAAAGAAACGAGCAAGAATGCAAGTGTCGGCAGCCATTTATAATTTAAAGCAGGCCAATTGCTCATATAATTTTGGCATTAAACCAAGGCACTATGGCTTGTTAAACCAGTTTTACATGGCTTCTCCGGCTTTATATGATGCCGACATGGCAATTTCAGGCAATTCTGATTCAATTTACTGCGAGTTAAAAGTACCCGACTCGCCAGATAGTTTGGGCTATAATTTAGGCTATTCACCTTACGCACCTTTAAAATATGATGGTTATCCAACACAACAAAACCTACCAAAAGGTTTTCATTTTAACCATCAAACTGGCGACTTGCGGTTTATAGCCACCGAAAAAAGCAGAACCTATATTAAGCGAAGAATTAAAGAATACAGAAATGGAGAAATGGTGGGTTTTATAGAGCAAGATCAGCTTATAGAAATCGATAATTTGAATCTGAAAACACAAGTAGTAACCGGTTTCAATGGTTCTAATTTTACCAAATGGGAGAATTACGATTTTACTAGTTGTGAAAAAGACCGCCACTCATTAATAATAAAGGCAACCAACGCCCGCAAATTTGACTTTGATTCACTGCGAATTCGTTGCTATAATCCGCTATATAAATTAGACACATTTGTGGCTGATTCGGCGCGCATTCGGTTTTCTTTTCCATCACGTTTATCTAACCAGCGTATTATTTTTTTTGTTGAAGCCTATAATTCGCATTGCGATTTGCATACAATGGCATCAGCTACATTTAGAATTAGTAATAGTAAAAAACCTAAACCATTTGTTACCAAGGCACATATAAGGTTTAGAAAGTACTATTTAAAGGTAGAAGACACTGTTTCTAACTCACCTGTAAGTTTTACTTGGAAAATTTTGAGCAAGGCTTACAATTCCGATTCTATAACCATTGAACCAAAAATTCCAGGAACCAAAAACTTTACCCTAACTGCTAAATTCTTAAATGGGTGTTCAGCAATAATTAAAGACACTTTAACAACTCATCAGTTTCCATTCATAGAAATCACCCCAAAAAATGGCCAGTTCTGCGCTAATTCTATAATTCCAGTATCATCTATGGTGAGCAACTCTAACGACAATCTTGCCATTAACTGGAATACAGGTAGACAGGGAAATTCTGAACAAATTGTCTTAAAAAAAGACAGTTTAATTATTGCTCTACTAAGCCATCCAGATGGCTTTTGGAACGCTGACACAACTTTATTAAAGGCCATTAACCCACCATCTGCAAGTTTATATCAAGATGGTGAGCATTGCCCTGGTAATGCGGTAAGCTTGAGGCTTAAATCGCTTTCGTTGCCAGCTAATGCCCTGCGCATTGTTTGGCGAAATGCCAACCAGTTAACAATTGGAAAAGACACTTTTTTAAATGTGAAAGGCGAGCAATTAATCTCAGTCCAAATTCAAGACAATAATGGTTGTAGTTTTTCTGATTCGATTAATACACGTTATACCAAATTTGCTATTTTGCCAAAGGCCACACATCAAATTTGCCACAGCGACACGCTCAAGTTAACTGCATACTTATCAGATTCATCAAATGCCAATACATTTTGGGTCTTAAATAACGACACTTTCTCAAACAGCAAACATTTAAATTATAAAGTTGAAAAAGACGCTATTTTTCTATGCTATTTAAAAATTAATGAAAGCAACTTAACATGTAATTGGGAGCAAAAAATTTCTGTTGACGAAATGCCACTTCCCGTTTTTCAGAAACTAGAGAAAATAAGCGTTTGCAGAAACAACAATAAATTAAATTTAAACGACTCTGCTTGGGTAATACCACAAAACGGCAGTTTTAAAGAAACACCCAGCTCAAAAGGCACCTTAGTAAACGGCAAATATTTTAATGCAGAAAATGCTGAATTTAGGCAATTCGAACTATTGTATTCTATGACTAACGACAGCACTGGGTGCTC
>JAGQWA010000396.1 GCA_020437725.1 Bacteroidota bacterium
TAAGGACGCGAATTGATAAAATACAGGCTAATGGTATTATCAAAAAAGGCAGGATTCAAAAAACTACTATAAGTCTGTGAGAGAAAGGTTTACCCAACATTGGTTATGTGTTTGTTTGGCTTTTACAGCTATTATTTTTTTCCTACTTCCAACTTCATTCGTCAACAATTTCTATCTCCCAAAAATCTTCTCTCCCATTGCAAATGCGTTAAATGCAGTAACTTCAAAAACTGCTTTTCCAATTGGCCAGTTGGTGTTCTATTTGGGTGTTTTTACTCTGCTCATTTTCACTATTCTAAAAGTAAAAATTGCGATAAAAGAGAGAAAATGGAGCACACTTAAAAAACCAGCTTTTCAGCTTTTGAAACTCTTTCTAGTTGTGTTCATTTTATTCCAGCTGAGTTATGGATTAAGCTTTAAACGCCCCGGGCTAGCCAACCATCTGCAACTCGACACAAATCGCATTCAACCCATTGAATTACAAAATTTTACACTAAGCACAATTAATTGGTGCAACGAGCATATTTCGGATTTTGATTACGAAAAAGACTCCTTTAAAAACATGGTAAAATGGACTCATGAAAGCTATGAGCATCTCATTGAGAAACACGGCTATTTCTTGCCAATTAAACCATCGGTTAAAAGGGTGATTGAGCCAACCATAATGAGCCGTTTTGGCATTAGCGGCATCTACTTTCCTTTTACCGCAGAAGCCAATGTGAATGGTGATATTCCGGCCGTAATTCAACCGTTTGTAATTGCACACGAAATGGCACACCAAAAAGGAATTGCGCCTGAAAACGAAGCCAATTTCTCAGCTTATTTGGCTGGAATTAACTCTGATAATATATCGCTGCAATTCTCCGCCAAATATGCGGCTCTTAGATATTGCCTGGCATACACGGTTGACTCAGTTCTTAGAGATTCTCTTTTCAATTTGTGTAACGAATCACTAAGAAACCAAATTGAAGAACATAGTGCGTACTGGCAGAATTATAGGGGCTTGTTGGGTAAAATTTCTAGCCAAGTAAATAATGCATTTCTCAAGTTTAACGGCCAACAAGATGGCATTAAATCCTACGGAAACTTCTTAAGTTTGGTACTGGCCTGGGAACGAAAAACACAACAGAATTCTACTTACCGCTACCTTTTAGAATAATGAGAACGGTATAGGCCAAAATCTTGAAATCGGTTGCCAAGCTCATGTTTTCTAGGTAGAGCAAATCGTATTTCAATCGTTCAACCATTTGGTCTACATTTTCGGCATAGCCAAATTTTACCTGACCCCACGAAGTAATGCCTGGTTTCACTTTATGTAAATGCCTAAAATGCGGCGCACGTTCTTGAATTTGATCAATAAAGAATTGCCTTTCAGGTCGTGGTCCAACAAGGCTCATCTCTCCTATTAAAACATTGTAGAACTGAGGAATTTCATCTAGCCGATACTTTCTCAGAATTTTGCCTGCATTGGTTATTCTGCTATCGCTTTTGCTAGAAAGTTGTGGTTGCTCGGTTTCGGCATTAACCACCATGGTTCTAAACTTCACTATCTGAAATGGAACGCCACGATAGCCTATTCTTTCTTGGCTGTAGAAAATTGGTCCTTTTGACCCAAGTTTAACCCAAAGCATTAGAATTAAATACAACCAGCTAAATGCTATCATTACAAAGACTGAAACTACAATGTCGAGCATTCGCTTCACGTTTTTCTGAAGCGGTGGCATTATTTCGGGCCAAATCTCAATGAGTGCCGCACCAAAAATGTTGCGCATTTTCACTCTTCCAGAAACAATATCATACATGTCTGGAATTACCTTAATCATAACGTCTTGGCCGGTTAGCTCGTCAATAATGTCTTCAATAAGCTTATGCTGAGAAGTTTCTACCGCAATTATTACTTCTTCAATGTTCTTTTCTACTATAATTCGTTGCAGATCGTCAACGGTTCCAAGCTCGGCTAAGTAAGGCTGTAGCGCATGGTCGCTTTGGTCGCTAACAGTTACATAACCCCTAAATAAATAGCCCTGTGATTCTTTTTCGTTCTTCAGCTCATTGTAAAGGTTTAGGGCTCTTTCATTACTTCCAACCAAAATAGAATTAAAGCCAATTACGCCTTTTTTAATTCGCCTTTTAATGCTGGTAAGCCAAATGTATCGTGGCCAATACCTAAGCAAAAAGGTGAGTGCAAAAAGCACAAAAAATGATGAACGATAATTTGATGGGTCGTAAACGGTATCGTCAAGTATAATGATGAAGAAAATGGCAACCGAGCCAAAGAAGGTAGCCAAAACCGTATTGGCCAGATCTTTAAGTCTAGATCTACGGTAAACCCTTTTATAACTTCCAATTAAATAATAAAGCAGCACCCAAAACGTAGGAATAAATGCAATGCCTAAAAAGTAGCGTGGGGTAAACTCAAGCGGAATGTCAATTCCGAATTTAACTGGTTCAATGTAGGTTTTGCGGTAAGTGTAGAACAGGGTCCATGCTGCTCCGGTAGAAACAAAATCAATTATCGCAAATAGCCAACCAAAGCGGTTCTTATTCAAATGTTACCAGTTTTATGTTGTCTATATAGACATCTGATGCTGCAAAATTACCATTGCCATCTGCTACTAGAAACGATTGAAAGTAAATCCTTGCCTTTTGCCCTTCTGTTATGAGCGCAATTTGCTCGGTTAAATTGATGTACATTTTCTTCCACTCATTAGGGCTTTGGTTTATTACCATGTGCACTTTACCTTCAGAAATAAAGCTGCTGCCATTGGGAGTTATAATAATGTATCCTACCACTATTGGCACATCGCATTTATAATTTAGCTCTAAGAAGGTTGGGCTTCCAAAATTGAAATCGCCAAATTCAAATTCTTTAAACGATTGTATGGCAAACCCTGAATCAACATCGTTCATGCTGATTTTTAAGCTAGCTTTTCCTTCAAAAACTTCGCTTCTTTCACGGGTAATTTTAAAGTTATCGAAGTTGTTGTTCAGTTTTTCAATGCTTACAGAGCTTCCTTCAAAATCTTCGAGCCATAGAAACCGAGCGTTTTCGCGGTATTTAAAAGTTAAATCTTCTGCAAAAAATGAATCAACTTCACCAGGAAGCAATTTCGCGTTAAGATCTAAGGCATCATAAAGCGGATAGCGAACTCTTGTGGTAGAAAGGCCATTTTCTTTAATGCCAGCACTAATAGTTAAGGTTTTG
>JAGQWA010000397.1 GCA_020437725.1 Bacteroidota bacterium
GTTGAAGCCAAAGCCCAGAATGTGGGCCGCCTACAATGGCAGGTTTTAGACTGGAATCAAAGTGCTATTGACTTCTATAAAAAATATCCGGCTGAGTTTGATGGGGAGTGGTTCAACGTAAAAATTTCAAATCCAGAATTAGTTAAGCTTTAATGAGAGTATTCAAGTTTGGCGGCGCATCAGTTAAAAATGCTGACGCCGTAAGAAACGTAGCGCGTGTAATAAAAGAACACGGAAAAGGAGAGTTGCTAGTAGTAATCTCTGCCATGGGCAAAACAACCAACGCCTTAGAAGCCATATTAAATGATTTTGTAAAAGGCAATGACGATTACAAAGACAAGATTTTAGCGCTTCGAAAATTTCACTTCGATATTCTTGAAGAACTCTACGAAGGCCAAAACGAAGACCCAAAACACCAGCTTGAAGATTTGTTTTTGCAGTTTGAGTGGTTTTTTGAGTTAGGTGAGCGTGATAATTACGATTTTCTTTACGACCAGATAGTGGGCTTTGGCGAAGTGTTTTCAACCAAAATTATTACCACTTATCTGCAAAGCATTGGCATGGCTGCTAAGTGGATTGATGCGAGAAATTTTATTATCACAAACGATAACTACCGCGAAGCCGGTGTTGATTTTAAGGTTACTGAAGGGCTCATTACCCGTAAAATTCCGCCTATGTTGGCTAACAATGTGCTTATAACACAAGGTTTTATTGGTAAGAATAGAAATGGGCATACTACCACATTGGGCAGAGAAGGTTCTGACTTTACAGCCGCCATTTTTGCCTGGGCGTTAAATGCTACTGAAACGGTTATTTGGAAAGACGTGCCAGGCATTTTAAACGCCGATCCTAAGCGATTTGACGAATGTGTTATGTTTGATGGCCTTAGCTATTTAGATGCGGTTGAAATGAGTTATTATGGTGCCAGTGTGCTTCACCCTAAAACCATGCAGCCGCTGCAAAACCGCAACATACCCTTGCATGTGCGCTCTTTTGTAAATCCTGAGGGCAAAGGAACCGTTGTGGCAAAAGACATTGAGTCAAGAACCGATTTACCTGTAATTATTGTAAAAGACAACCAGGTTTTGGTTCACATAAAGCCTAAAAACTTTTCATTTATAGCCGAGCATAATTTGAGTCAGATTTTTACTTCGTTGGCCAATAACCGTATTAGAATGAACCTAATGCGCAATTCAGCGGTGAGCTTTACACTCTGCACCGATGCTGACGAAAAGAAACTACAACGCTTACAAAACGATTTAGAAGAGTTCTTTGACTTAGAGCTAACCACCGATTTGCAGCTTATTACCATAAGACATTACGATCGCCCAACGGTCGAAAAAATGGTAGGCACTAAAAAGGTTCTACTTGAGCAAAGAAGCGAGCACGTGAAGCAGTTTGTGGTGGAAGGGTGATCTGTTTTGAATGTTGAGTTTTGAGTCTTGAGTTTTGAGTCTATTCTTGTTTTGACGCAAGCCATTTGAAACGTTCCAAGTATCCTGACATCAACGTTTTTTCGTTTTCATTTTCAGACTCCTTTAAAGTGACATTAATGTGGTCAAATATTTCTTGCGCCAATGCATTGTCAATTTCAATTTTACCGATTCCGAAATACGCATCCATGCCATGGGTACCAGCTTCCATATAGTCAATTAAATATTTCTTCCAATCGCGTTTAAGAAGTTCTTGTGCAAAATGATGAATATTCATGTAGATTCCAAACGTTACCTTGGATGCCTTTGCTTCTTCTACAAATAGATCACGAATCAACTTAATATTGGTATTGGCTAATTGTGGTATTAGAAATTGACAGAGTTGAATTCGGAATTCATAATTGCCATCATGAAAATCATCACCTAATCTTCCATTCCAATCATATCGAATTTTTGTAAAGTCAGCTCTGGAATAATTATCGGCGAAATTTTTTAAATCTTGATCGGTCATATTTCCTTTTTGCGGTTTCCAAATATGTCATTTAATTGCCATTATTATCTAACTCTTCAACCCCGCATTATGCACATCAATCGCCCTATTTCTAATAACCTGTGTAAAGTGAATAAAAATAAAAGGAATTACATTCAATTTAAACATCACAACGCCTTTTCCGCCTTCTAAAGAACATAAGTATGCGGGGTTAAACTGAAAATCAAAAAGCGTAAAGGTTATGCCGGTATCAATAACACCTGCACCAACTAATAAGTTGGGAGCTAGAAAAATGGCCCAGCGCAATGGGCCAATGGCCACAAAAAACAATTGCAGAATCTGACACCAAACTAAGAGCTTAAATGAATCCCTTTTTGCTTGAAAGCCCATTACAACCGCAAAAAGAGAAAATGTCGAGATGAGCATTCCAGGAATCAAATAACCACTAAAACCTGAATTGAACATGTCCAATATCAATCGATAAACAACTACCAATGTTCCAATTAATTGTATGGCAAGAAGTATTTGGTATTGGGAGCGGAGTTTCTTGGGGATTAACACAGGTTAAAAATGGGGAGTTGGTTCATAAAATGCCACTTGCAATTGCAAAACCTGCCACTTTTCTATTGTTAAAGTTTTGGAAATGTTGCGTGCCAACACTTTAGCTTCTTCTCTCAATAGGATTGCCCATTGTGAAAGTCCCCGTCTAACTTCCTCCACTAGGGGAAGAATTAAGCCCTTCACCCGTGGGGTAAGGGTTTGGGATGAGGTATAGTTATGAAGAAGTGGTAGGTTTAATTCTGAAAAGGTAAGCGAAATGCAATGTCTATAAATAGTGGTTTTTCTACCTTCAAAAGATCAGAGATGAGTACGGGGTAAACTGAAAATCGAATTTGGAATAGCAACCATAGGTTTTCATATCATTATAATAGTTACCTGTAAAAAGCATTGGCATAAATATGATTAACGGGTTGTTTAGTGCTCGAAAAATTGGATTTTTGCACCCGTTTTAAGAAAAGCATGCTTAATAGAATAATTAAAATAGCCATTGCGGCAGCCATTTTGGCTTGGGCCATTCAACAATTCAGTATCGGAAATATTGGTAACGGAATCTTTATTACGCTACTAACTGCTATTCCTATTTTACTCATTTTTAGACACGAATTCATTTTAGCTTCTTTTTGGTATCTCAGAAAACAAGACTTTGTTAAAGCAAATGGTTTTTTAGATAGAATTACCAAACCAGATCAGCTTATTAAGCGCCAACAGGCCTATTG
>JAGQWA010000398.1 GCA_020437725.1 Bacteroidota bacterium
CTTTTTCATACGTATTAAGAAGAGCAACGAAAGTAGAATGATTTTAAGCCGGTAAGGTTCATGAAATCTATTTTAACCGTCCATTTTTATTGATTTAACTAAGCTTATGAAGTAGTTTTGACACCCAATAAATAGACCTACAATTAGCATGAATATTCACGAGTATCAAGGCAAAGAAATTTTGAAATCTTATGGTGTAGCCATTCAGGAAGGAATAGTTGCAAAATCTCCCGAAGAAGCTACTGAAGCAGCCAAAAAACTTAATGAACAAACTGGCACTGAATGGTTTGTGGTTAAAGCTCAAATTCATGCAGGAGGTCGTGGAAAAGGCACTGTTAAAGAAACGGGTTCAAGAGGGGTTGTGCTAGCTAAATCACTAGCAGAAGTTCCTGTAAAAGCGGGTGCTATATTGGGCGGAACGCTTGAGACAATTCAAACTGGACCAGCAGGTAAAAAAGTAAACCAGGTACTTATTGCCCAAGATGTTTATTATCCTGGCGATTCTGAACCGAAAGAATTCTACATGAGTGTTCTTCTTGACCGTTCAACCGGTAAGAATGTTATTATGTATTCTACTGAAGGTGGAATGGACATTGAAACTGTTGCAGAAGAAACGCCTGAAAAAATATTTAAAGAAACCATTGAGCCAGGAATGGGTTTACAGCCTTTTCAAGCTAGAAAAGTGGCATTTAACCTTGGTCTTTCTGGCCAAGCAATGAAACAAATGGTGAAGTTCGTAAATGCATTATACAATGCTTACGAGCAAACAGATTCTTCAATGTTTGAAATAAATCCGGTTCTTAAAACATCTGACGACAAAATTATAGCTGTTGATGCCAAAGTGAATTTGGAAGACAATGCGCTTTACAGACATCCTGAGTTTGCAGAACTTCAAGATTTATCTGAAGAAGATCCATTAGAAGTTGAAGCAGGAAAGCACAACCTAAACTACATTAGACTTGATGGCAATGTTGGTTGTATGGTAAACGGTGCCGGCTTGGCAATGGCAACTATGGATATGATTAAGCTATCTGGTGGTAGCCCAGCAAACTTTCTAGATGTAGGCGGTACTGCAAATGCCACAACCGTTGAAGCTGGATTTAGGCTTATTCTTCAAGACCCAAGTGTAAAAGCCATTTTGGTTAACATTTTTGGTGGAATTGTACGCTGCGACCGAGTTGCACAAGGTATTGTTGATGCCTACAATAACATTGGCGAAGTGCCCGTGCCAATTATTGTTCGTTTACAAGGTACTAATGCTGAAGAAGCCAAGAAGATTATTGACGATTCAGGCTTAAAGGTTTACCCTGCTACTCCACTTGAAGAAGCGGCCGAATTGGTAAAATCTGTTCTTAACTAGTACACTCAGCCCGAATATTTTTTATCTTATCGCCAACTTAAAAAATTAGCGATATGATGTTGAGAATTTATCCTGAAAATCCGGCACCAAGACATATAAAAATGGTGCTCGACGTTTTGTCAGATGGAGGTGTTGTAATTTACCCAACCGACTCTGTTTATGCCATTGGTTGTGATATGAACAACCAAAAAGCTATTGACAAACTTTGCAGGATTATAGGTAAGAAACCAGAAGATGCCAATCTCGCCATTATTTGTTACGATCTAAGCAATATTTCAGAGTACACGGTTCCTTTTTCCAACGGAGTATATAAAATGATGAAAAGCTCGCTACCAGGGCCATACACTTTCATTTTAAAGGCCAATAACAAGGTGCCAAAACTTTTCAAAAACAAGAAAAAGGAAATTGGAATTAGAGTACCAGATAATGCCATTCCGAGAACTATGGTTCAAGAATTTGGCTCACCAATCGTAACGGCTTCAATTAAATTAAAAAATGGCGAAACCACTCCAAACCCAGAAGATATTTATGAGCAATATAAAAATGATGTTGACTTAATAATTGATGGTGGAATGGGCTCGCTTGAAGGTACAACTGTACTAGATTGCACAGGGGATGAAGTAGTTCTAATTAGAGAAGGAATAGGCGAAGTTGAAGTAGTAGATTAATTTCATTTAAACATATTACCTATTTAACTGCCCGAGTACTGCTTGGGCAGTTTTGTTTTGCGGTTCAATAGCCAGAATTCTATTGCAGTAGTCAATGGCTAATGCATTGTTTTTAAGCTCTATGGCACAGTTTGCAGCGATCTGCAAGTAATCTAATCGCTCATTGGCTTTTAGCAATTCTTGCGCATAAAATAACCCTGTGCTGTAATCGCCAATATACATAAACTGCATAGCCGCATTTCTGGTAGCAACTTCGTAGCCTGGGGCATAATTTAATGCTTTAACAAAATAATTGGCTGCGTTTAAAGAGTTTCCCTTTCGGTCAATCATTTCTAAACCAGTTTGTGTTAAGAAATGAGCCATCATGGTATCGTTTCCAATGGTAGAAGATTCTTCTATCTGCAAAACTTTGTTGGTAAACCATTCATCATCAAAATCTGAATATGCGCGCATTCCCCAAGTTAGGGGTACAACACTGCCGGCATAATAAGTTTTATGCAAATGCTCACCTACATTTAACAAGCGCTTGGCCTGTAAACTGGGAACAGCTTCTACCGTTAATCTGCAAATTCCTAACAACGCCATTATCAATATTGCTTTGTTGGCTGAAGAAATAAAGTTGGTTGTTTCTTCTGCCCTGCTTAATTGAAATATTGGAATGGCAATTACAAACGGTGCTGCAATTGAAAACAGATCCCAATCGCGAGCCATTCCTAGAATTGGATTGAAAAAGAAGAACAACAATGAATAGGCTAGAATAGGCAAAAGCACCATTCTAAACTCAAAGCCCATCTTGTTTTTAAACAAGGCTAAAACTGAAATGGCTGGAATAGCTCCCCAACCAATTAAGTTTACTATCCAATCAAAAATGTGATTAAGGTGAAGAAGCCCATATCTATGATATGGAATATCTTGTGTGACAATAGATAAAAAGACATTGGCGGTTACTTCACTATTACGAGAAACATAATGAGATGCTGAAAGATCGAGTATAAAATGATAAACAACCAAAATAATAATCAGACCTAACGGAGCTAGAATGGCCAATTGAAATTTTGGGTTCTGAACTTTAGCCAAAAGCTTATTCTCTGGTAGAAAATACCTGAGCACAATTTGTAAATAGAACAAAGCGCCAATCCAATTGATGAAGTGGCTTTTAAT
>JAGQWA010000399.1 GCA_020437725.1 Bacteroidota bacterium
CATTCTTAATGGTTATTTCTTTTGAATGCGTGAATTCAGCTTCTATAATTAGAGTTCCACCATTAATCTCAAAATCTTGACTACAGCTTGTAGCCGAAGTAATGGTTTCTGTTCCTGTAATATTGTTGCCGCAAGAAAACGATGCTATGGCTTTTTTAGATGATAGAAAGTTCACCAAAAAAACTGATCCTGTAATAAATAGAACAGCTGCGGTTCCAAGAACAACCTTTTGAGTGGTAGACAATTTGGCAATTTGTCTGATTTGTAATTGTGACTTCATTTAAAATCTTGTTTGAACTGGTAAACGTATTGCTAAAACATTGCCAATTACAAGCCGATTGTCGAAATCTGGCCATATTGGCTCAAAACAGCGGTTTTACACCAACATTTAATTAGTTCAAGAAAAAGATAGCAGTCTCATTTTGAGAATTTATACAAAATATGAGACTGCAGTATCTTTAAAATTGACAACTATATTTTCACAATTTGTTTTTGAATTTTTTCATCATTAACCTGTATTATTAACTGATAAATTCCAGGTTGCAAACGCTCTAAATCGAGCTTATAATTATGTGTTCCTGTCAAGAATCTTAGTAACTCGGTTTGCTCTACACTTCCATTTTGATTTACAATTGTTGCAATTCCCTGAACATCATTTGGCATGTCTAAATCGAATTGTAGCATTGAAACTACTGGATTTGGAAAAAGAGAAACAAGTGTGGCCTTGTTTACTAAGCCATCAGAAATTTTTGCACTTACTACTGGCGAATATTCAAATTCACCATTAAAATCAACTTGCTTTAATCTATAATAGTTTAATCCTACCATTGGATTTTCATGAAGCCAATTGTAAGTATGATCAACATCAGTTGTTCCATACCCTGCAACTTCATCAAGCTTACTCCATTTAACACCATTCAATGAGTGCTGAATCTCAAACTTGTCATTATCCAATTCCATAGATGTCCCCCATTCAAGCTCAATTAAACTACCAACTGATTCGGCCTTAAAATAGGTGAACTCAACCGGCAATGGCGCATTGCCAGATTCGTCTAAAGTTCCAATAGAAATAAAACTTACTCCTGAAGAAAAGTTATAGTCAAACTCAATTGTGGTATCAGATGAGCTATAGGTTGTTGGCGATAAAGAATATGCTCCAGACGCAAACACGCTATCGGCATCTATTAATAGTCTAAGTTTAGAATAATCATAGGTTCCTGAATGCGTTTTAACACCAGGAAAATTGGTTAAGTCAAATTTTAACCTAACGCTACCTACAGTTCCTGTTTCATTTAATTTCCAAATACGGGCAATTCTGGCATCTATGTTTTCTGCATTGGTTGTCGTGCCAAAATCTGTTACACCAGCCCCTGTTAAAGCGGCATTGTCGCTACCCAAAATAAGAAAACTTTGGTCTGCTCCAAAAGAATTTGAATTGGCAGCATTGGATGTAGCAATTGAGCCCAAAGCCACAATTAATTCAGCATTTGAACCATCTGTTTTTGATTGTTTTTGGTTTAAATCGCTATTGTCATCTTGGCCAATGCCAATAATATGATTGCTATAATTTGAATTCGCTCCATAATTCCAAATAATGTCGCCGTTTGAATTAACGTAATTGTGTGGCAATGAAACGCCATATTTAATGGCCAAATAGCTGGTAATCTTTTTTCGTTCAGCATCGGTAATAGTTCCACTATAAACTATTTGCTCTGCAATTGGGCCATTCCAAAAGAACATACCTGTGGTTGATTCTGTTTGCCCCGCACCAATTCTAAGGCTTTGACTGGCATTTTTAACAAATGCTTGAGTGCTTGGCCCTGCAATATTTTCACCGTTTAAGTACATGTTTTTTATAAGCGAACTACTTGACTTCTCACCCATTATTGATGCAATTTCTGCCTTTCCAGAAGTATAATCTCCTGATTGTTGATACCCCCAAGAACCGGCCGACTGCCCGGTCCAAAACTCATATTCTCCGTTTGCATCTAGGTACATAATATAACCCTCTGTAGGCTGGCCAGATTGATCATTCCGTGAAGTAATTGGAGATCGATATGCATTCCCGCCTGCCACTTGATGCACAGAAAATATGGTGAAATTATCGGGGTTTAGATCGCTATTAAAAGCTATGTCTAGAAAGTCTGATGTTCCATTAAAGGTAACTGCATCATTAAAGTTAATAGCTGCCGTGGTAAGTTCTGGTTGTTTTGAAGAATTTGATTGAGTAGCACTATGACCGTTTCCAGAAACATCGCCCCAAGCACTAACATTGGTAGTACCCGTAACAGAAGTATCTGCTTTTAACCAAAGTTCTAGACTGGTACTTACCCCTCCTGGCGAGCTAGACGACGGCGTTGTATAATGAACAATTATTGTTATACAGTCAACATCCAACTCACTATACGAACCACTTGTATTTCTACATTTTAGTTTTACACCAAAATTTGGACTATTTATTTCTGAAAAGGTCCAAGTTGTTCCCCACAAATCTGAACTGCCGCCGTAGGTGGCATCTGATAAAGATGTACCGTAAAATGTGCTTCTATCAGAATAGTCAGAAGTTGAGTTTGAACTCGCATCTTTAGTTAAATAAAGTCTATGATCTCTTATTACCCCAGCATCTATGGCACTCCGTTTTATGGTTACTTCTATTCCAGTTATTGTTGCAGTTGATGGAATAGAAAACCCATAATTGGTTAGCATTAAGAAATTAGTATTAGTACTCGCATTGAGCAACCCATAGGCGGTCCAACCATTTACTGTTTTTGCATCATCCTCATCATACCAAGTACTTCCAGTGCCTGTTGAAGTTGCTGTACTCGCTGTACCCGATGAGCTCGAACTGGCTAATGCCTGAAAACCCGTTCCAGACATAAAATAAATTATTGCAAGAGTCGTTATAAGAAGGCTTAGTGCATAAGCAACATATCTAAAAATTAACTTTTGCTTAATTAATAGATTGATTTTCAAATGTTGTTTCTGTTTCATCGTAAAAAATTAGTAACCATTTTTTCAAGAATCGAAATTCATTCCTTACTTGCTAAACGCTGAATAATTCACCTAGACTTTAACTAAAACAATAAAAAACAGACTAATTGATCCATTTTTTAGTTTTGAAAAACAACAACCTAAACCCAACTTAACACGAAACTCAGTCTCATTTATGGAATGTTATCTCATT
>JAGQWA010000039.1 GCA_020437725.1 Bacteroidota bacterium
GAATTCCACATTGCTAATGGCACCGTCTGCGCTTAAGGGATCGGGCCTAAAAACAAGCTGAACTTGCGTAGATTTATTTCCTTTACCCACAACCTTTAAGCTGCCAAATTTTGGCAAGACATTCACTATTGAATCCTTTCTTGAATCTGAAATATTGTGTAGATATTCAGCATAATGCACTTTATTTACTTGAAACAAAGTCTGGTTTAACAAATTGGTTTTGTTTGAATCAACTTCAAGCTCTTCGCCTTTTAAATTGAACAAATGCAACTTCTTGTCTTCATCAACTTTTAGGGTGAAAGACAATGCAGCGTCTAGCTCATAATTAACTGTAAATTCAGAAATACTTGGTGGTGCGTAATGAAACATTTGGGTTCGTTTCCAATCATTTGGAATAATATCTACTCGTGGCCTAAAATTGCCGTTCCATCCTGGAATATGCACTATATAAGGCATATCGATTCCTTCTTCGTATATATAATTGGCCAGCCCGTCTTGCGTGGCAGAACCTAGGTAAACTATTTTGAGTAATTCTTGACCGTTGTATAGCTCTACTTTATAATGGTTGGCCGAAAGATCGTTTACTATTGCTTGTTGGCTTTGAACACCAACTGGTGCTTTAATTCTCATTTTAGCAAATATTTCGAGCAGTTGGTCTATGTTCAATTTGTTTACGTAGAAATCGCCATTAAGCTTCCAACCTGCCTTTTCTCGGGTTAACGTAAAATTATCGCCTGCCTTTTTAGAAATAAAAACTTTAGTTACTTGAGCCGTATCACTCACCTGAAAATAGGTGGGATCAATTTCTAATGTCGTTATTTTAGGCCCCCTTTTATTTAGTGCATAAACCAGCAATGCGGCCATAACTACTACTACGAGTATAATAATGTTGGTTCTAGACATTTGGCAATTTTATTTATAACGTCGTTTACGTAAATAGTTGAAAAACAGGCCAAAAAGTATAACAATTGTTATTGGCAGAGATAGGTTTACAATGGTCCAAAAGCTCTTTTCTTCTTTGGCTTTGGCAATGTTTAGCATTCTTAATCGGTAGTTTTTGGCCCTTAGTGAAAACACTTTTGAGTTGTCAATTAAATAATCAACGCAATTCATTAAAAAGGCTTTGTTATCGAAATACCCATTTGTGTTGCCATATGCCATATCTCCATCAGAAATAACTATTTGCTTGGTTGGTTCACCATTAGATTTAAAATTAGAAAAGTCTTTGTTTTCTAATGTTTCGGGTTGAAGTCTGTTTTTAAAATCTGAGGTAAAAGCGCCTTCTAACAACAAGGCCACTGTTTGCGATGGCTGGTTAAAATGACTTGGTTCGAAGTTGAAACTGGTCATTTGTAAATCGATTCTTACTGGGTGCGGCAACACCTTGCTGTTTGGCGAGGTAATTAGGAGTGGAATTTTACTAATTCCCGGCTTTCTAACCGTATCGAGTGTTGATGCGAACCTTGCCCATACTGGGCCGACACCTTTAGTAATGGGGTGTTGTTCTTGTGGAATAAGAATGGGGTAAAATGGCCATTTCCTTCTTTCGTCAACTTGGCCATCTTTACCCATTTTAATAGGAATGCTATGGCTGTTATAGTCTTGCACAAAATTTTCGTTTAGCCTAACACCATAATTGTAAAGCAAGCCTCTAAGGTTTTTTAAAGGGTATTTATCAGAAACCGTCCATGGGTTCTTTCTTAAACTATCTAGGTGAATGTGCAATGCATCTAGCAGCCATAGCACTTTGCCACCGTTCATTATATATTGGTCTAGTTTATAAAGATCTACATCGCTAAAATTTGAATCTGGTTTAGCTACAATTGCCAAATCATACTCTTCTAGCTTTCCTGGTTTATAATGTGGCAAAGACATGCGTTCTACGTCGTAGTTCACTTTTAAGTCGGCCAAAAACTCTTGGGTTTGTTCGGTACTTAATTCACCATGACCCGCAACTATTGCCACCCTGGGCTTAGATTTTCCAGTTGCTCTTTTTATGGCTGCTACCAATTCATATTCTAACCGCATTATTGAATTATGCAGCACCATGCTTGGGTCTTGCCCTCCAAGTTGATTCATTAATAATTGAACTGGTACAGATTTCTCTCCATATTTAATAAGTGCACAAGGCCAAATAATTTTCCGCTTTAATTCAGTGCCAGAAAAATCGCTTACTTCGGTGTAATTAAGCCCTTGCTGTTGCAGTTGCTGAAAGTAGTTGTATTTGTCTTCTCCATCAGCTTGTTCGTCAGGATTTATAAACGCGAATTGCACCATTCCATCTGTTAAAATGTTGAACTCATTTAACATGTCTCTGGTGGCATCTCGCAGCTTTTTAAAACCTGGCTCAAGCTCATCTCCTTCTAGATAAACTTCGGCATAGATGGTTCCTTCTAGCTGCTCTAATTGCAATTTGGTAATATCGCTAAGTGTAAAACGCTGATCGAGCGTTAGGTCTAATCTGGTGTAAATAAATTGCCCAAGTAGGTTTACTATAGCAATAAGCGCAACCACCAAAACCAATTGAGTTATGGTATTTGCTTTTTTCGATCTACTAGACATGTTCTTTACCATTTTCTGCTTGCTAATTTGGTTTTAGTAATAAAAATGAAAAGAAGCATAAAGCCTAAAAAGTAAATTACATCTCGTGTATCTATTACGCCTTGGCTTACCGAATTATAGTGAGCTTGCAGCCCTATAAAGGCAATTATTTCGTCAAAAGGGGCAAATGTTTCAATGGCTCTTATCCAATCTAAAAGTGCGTAAAACACAAAGCAGAATAGAATAGCCAAAATGAAGCTTACAATCTGGTTGTCTGTTAAGGATGACGCCCATAAGCCAATTACCAAATAGGCGCCGCCTAAAAGCAACAAGCCTATATAAGAACCCAGAATAGCGCCAACATCAACGTTTCCAACTGGGGCGGCCAACTGGTAAATACTATAAAAATAGACCAACGACGGCAGTAAAGCAATGATAATTAAAGCCCATCCGGCCAAAAACTTACCAAGCACAATTTGCAAATCGCTTATGGGTTTGGTGGCCAATATTTCAATGGTTCCGGTTTTAAACTCCTCAGCAAATGAGCGCATGGTAATGGCCGGAATGAGAAACATAAATACCCAAGGCGAAATGATAAAAAACTGATCAAGTGTGGCATAGCCGCTTCCAAGAATACTTCCATCATTTAATACCCATAAAAAAATGCTGTTAATGGCCAAAAAAACGGCTACTGCCATGTAACCTACCAATGAGCTAAAGAACAGGTTTATTTCTTTTCGTAAAACGGTAATCATGATGCAGCCGTTTTAGTAAGTTGTCTAAATATGCTTTCTAAACTTTCAGTTATTGGTTCCATGTGTAAAATAGGATTGTTTTCTGCCACCGCCAGATTAAAAATCTGCTCGCGAACATGAAGACCTTCATCGCATTGCACAACGCATTTCCCGTTTTCAAAAACCGCCGAAACCTGCACTCCTGGCACGTTATTTAGTTTATTCTCGTCAATTGGGCGCTTAAACTGAACTTTTAATCCAACTGTGCCTTGTATGCGCTCAAGTATGTTCTGTGTACTATCGTTGGCAACAATTTGGCCCTTGTTGATTATGATAATTCGTTGACACATTGCCTGCACTTCTTGCATAATATGCGTGCTGAGAATAACCGTTTTGCTTTGGCCAACTTGCTTTATAAGATCCCTAATTTCAAGAATTTGGTTAGGATCAAGACCAGTTGTTGGTTCATCAAGAATTAGCACTTCGGGGTCGTGTAGCATGGCTTGTGCTAACCCAACTCGCTGGCGGTAACCTTTAGATAGTTGCCTTATTTTCTTGTTTTGCTCAATGCCTAGGCCTGTAAGCTCTATCATTTGGGTAATTCTTGCAGAAAGACCCTTGCCCATTCCGTACATTTTTCCAGAAAACTCTAAGAATTCTTTCACATACATGTCAAGATAAAGCGGGTTATGTTCTGGCAAATAACCAATGTGGCGCCTAATACCTACCGGATCTTTAAAAATGCTGGTTCCGCATACTTCAGCCTGGCCCGCAGTTGGCTCTAAGTATCCCGTTATCATTTTCATGGTGGTTGATTTTCCTGCGCCATTAGGCCCAAGAAAACCAACAATCTCGCCTTTATTTACTTCAAAAGAGATATTGTCAACCGCTATTTGTTGACCATAAGTCTTTGTAAGTGCGTGAACTTTTACAGACAAATGGGCTGTTTTTTATGTGGCTGCGAATTTAAAAGAATACGTTGCCAATACCCTTACCGAGTATAAATTGGCTCGGTAGGTTTAGCATACTTTAATTACACCTAAAGCCTTTCTATTTTTGAGTTGAATTTTACCCATGCCCAAACGCAAAGCCGACCATACTGACCTGCATATCTTAAATCTGCTTCAACGAGAGCCCAACATTACCATGGAGCAGTTGTGCAAGCGTATTGGTTTAGCCAAAACTTCAACCTTTGAAAGAGTAAAAAAGCTTGAAGCCCAAGGTTTAATTTCAGAAGTTGAAAGGCACTTGAATAAACCCGCACTTGGTTATGAGTCGCTTTATCAGCTAAAATTGTCGAGCAGCTTATCTGATTTACAGGGCTGGATAAACGACCAATTCATTGAGCAAGTTCATGAACTTAAAGTTGGCTCTGTTTTGGGCGCAAAGCAGTTTTTAGTAGTTGTTAGAGTTAAAAACGAAGAATCTTTAAAGGAATGGTGCACGGCCTTGGTTTCTAAATACACGCAAACCCAAATTGCAGAAACGCATCAGCTCAGCGAACCTTTAAAAAGAAATAGCAGCCTAAAGCTCACCTATCATGATTTAGGGCAGTTGAGAAAGGTTTGGGGGTGACATATTTCTCCAATACGTATTGATTAGGTTTGTACGTATGAGCACTGTAAAACTTACCCTAAGCCTAAATAAAACCGTAATTGATGCGGCCAAAAAATGGGCTACTTACAACAACACCAGTTTGTCTAAAATGGTGGAAGACTATTTCATTAAGCTGCTAAAACCAGATGATGAGCAAGATGAGCTGCATCCAAAACTTATAGGTCTTCGTGGCATGGCCAAAGCTGCCGAACCAGTTGGCGAGTACAAAGCCGATATTATTAAATATCTAGAGAATAAGTACCTGAATGAAAGTGCTGATTGATTCTGAGGTGCTCTTGGATATTGCGCTCGATAGACAGCCATTTTCAATACACTCAGAACAAGCGATTAATGAATTGTTATTGGCTGGAATTGAGTTGCATGTAACTCTAGTAATTATTGCCAATGTAATCTACATTTTGAGCAAGCACTGCGGTAGCACCATTGCCAAACAATTCGTATTCCGCGTTTTGGGTTTTTGTAAAATGTTACCTATAAAAAGTAGTGGGATCCTAAAAAGTTTTGAGCAAAACCACAACGACCTGGAAGATGGAATTCAGATTGTTGCTGCCGAAGATGGAAAAATGGATTTGATTCTTACCAGAAATTTAAGAAACTATAAATTGAGCAAATTGGCATTTAGAACTCCTGAGCAGCTGCTTGCTTCTTAGCAAAACCTGTTCAAATAATTCCCCAAATCTTCGTTTACACCAATTAGAACACCTTCTATTCCAGCTTTTTCACCAGCGTCAATATCGCGTTGTTTATCACCCACAAAGTATGATTTCGATTTGTCAACACCGTAGCGGGCCGCTGCTTTTTCTAGCAACAAACTATCGGGTTTGCGGCAAAGGCATTTGCCATAATCTGTGTGGTGTGGGCAATAGTAAATGTCAAGAATGGCAATGCCACGGTCGCCTAAAAATGACGTAATAGCCTTGTTAACAGCCTTTACATCATCGTAGCTATAAAGGCCTTTGGCAATGCCGCCTTGGTTGGTAATAACAATAAACTCATAGCCGCGTTTTTTTAGCTCTCGTAGTGCTTCTACAATTCCTTCTACCATATCTACCTTTTCAACCTTGTAGGTATAGTCGCCCGGATCTATGTTAACACACCATCTCTGTCTAAGAAAACTACTTTGCGCTGAGGGTTCATAGGGCAAAATTAGCAACAAAACATCAGGGCAGAATCTAAATTGGTAGGTGAATAACGTCAATTAATCGTTATTTCTTAATAAGAAATTTCTAATTCAACACACTTTATTATGTTTGATAATATAACCAATTGAACCTAGTGAGATACTTCAGACTTCCATTTGTAAAACTTACACCCATATTGGCAGTTGGAATATTAATAGCCAATTACTGGGCCAACCTTGCTATTGAAGTTTGGATAATAATTCTAGCAACCACATCCCTATTTTTATTTCTTGACTACATCAAGTTTATTAAAATCAGATATGGAGTTCGTTGGTTATCAAGTATTTTAATTGCCAGTACAGTTATTTCTCTTGGTGCTTTATTGCTCAATTATAAACAGTTGCAGGTAGAGAAAAAGAATTCGTTACTTGAAAATGATTATTTAAGGGCATTTGAATTTACCCAATTAGATATTGCCAGTAAAGGCAAGAATAGTTGGGCGTTAAACGGATTTGTTAGCGCTATTCTAAATTCTAACAATCAAGCAAAAAAGGTTCGTATTCCAATTATTGCTTACCTGCCAGACTCTCTACTTAACACAGCCCATTTGCCCGGAAACAAATTTTTGATAAGTGCAAAAGCACTTGCACGTATTAGACCACCACAAAACCCTGGCGAATTTGATTATGCCAAATTCATGCTGAGAAAAGGAATTACCTACACGGCTTATCTCAAAAGCAATAACCATTTGCATCTTAAACATAAAAAATACCTAAGCCCCTATGTTTTAGCGCAAAAAATGAGATTAAACCTTATAGCAGCCCTAAAGCCCATGAGCCAACGAGAAAAAGCAGTGGCAATGGCCTTGGTATTAGGGCACAAATCTGAGCTAAACGAGCAAACCAAAATGGCCTATGCCAACAGTGGAGCATTACATGTGTTAGCCGTTTCTGGCCTACACGTAGGCATTATCTTTTTGCTTTTGAATGGAATATTAAAACTTAAAAGAACCACATTGCAACGAACAATTAAGATTCTAATTTTAGTTGCAGGCCTGTGGTTTTACGCCTTTGTAACTGGCTTACCCCCATCGGTAGTAAGAGCAGCAACCATGTTTACCCTAATAGCCATTGGCACAAATATTAATAGACCTAATAATGTTTACCACAACGTAATGATATCGGCCTTTGCCATGCTGTGCTATAACCCTTACTATCTTTTCGATGTTGGTTTTCAGCTATCTTATGCGGCAGTTATTGGCATTATATCTTGGCAACCCACCGTGGCCAGATGGCTTCATTTCAACAATAAAATAGCCAACTATGCCTGGCAAATAGTAGCCGTTTCGCTTTGTGCTCAATTGGCAGTTCTGCCTTTCTCCATTTATTATTTTGGCCAAATTCCGTTGCTGTTTCCTATTACCAATTTGGTGGTTATTCCTGCGGCCACGTTTATGCTAATTGGTGGTTTTGTGGTATTCGTGGCCAGTTTTGTTGGCCCTACCATTCATGAACTTGCACTTTGGCCTTATGAATTGGTAATTGGTTGGGTTAACAATGCTGTTTTCTACATTGGAAATAATGACTTTTCTGCTATTAAAAACGTTCTCATTTCACCAGAAACAGCATTTTTACTGGCCATTCTTATCATTTTACTAACCATTTGTTTAATTGTTAAGAATGGAAAAGTATTGGTACTAGCCAGTATTTGTTTTCTTGCCTTTTGCTTGAATATTGGCTGGCAAAATGTGAATACGGGTTGTCAATCTGCCATGGCGGTATTTTCAACTTCAAAGACTGCCGCTATTGGAATTTGCGATGGAAAAATTGGCTACTTAATTCATTCGGCTGATTCTGCATCTGCCATTTCTTACCAGACTTTAGGCTTTTTTGCCGAGCATGGAATTTCAGAAAATAAAGTGCTAGAGATTTCAATTGACAGTTTAGAAAATTTAGAAATGACTGGCCAATTTTTTGCCATAAAAAACGGCCTAATTCAATACAAAAAGCAATTGTATGGGGTTAATAAAAAAACAGAAGCACCATTTAAATTAACGCATATTTTCACTGATTACCACCTGGTATCTAAGCTTGATTCTTTACCTAAAGATGCCATTCTGACTTCAAATATTTATTCAAGCCAAAGCTTATTAAAAAAGCCCAATTTTGCCAGTGCCCATAAAACCAGAGATATGGGCGCTTTTGTAATTGAAGAATAAAACATGGCATTAATTACCTACCACTGCGAGCAACGAATTGGCTACATAACCCTAAACCGACCAGAAAAACGCAATGCGCTTAACAGCGAAATGGTTACCGAACTAAAAGCCGCTTTTAAACAAGCTGACGATGACCCCAACTGCAAGGTAATTGTGCTAAAAGCCATTGGGCAAGCCTTTAGTGCCGGCGCCGATTTGGGTTATTTGCAGACTTTGCAGCAAAACACTTTCGAAGAAAATTATGCCGATTCTACGCATTTAAAAGAGCTTTTTGAGCAAATCTATTTCCATAATAAAGTGGTTATTGCTCAGGTTGAAGGCCATGCCATTGCGGGTGGTTGCGGCTTGGCTACAGTTTGCGATTTTGTTTACTCAGTGCCCGATGCCATGTTTGGTTATACTGAAGTTAAAATTGGTTTTGTTCCTGCCATAGTAATGTTTTTCCTGCTCAGAAAAATAAACGAAAAACGCGCTAAAGACTTGTTGCTAAGTGGCAGACTCATTTCAGCAAACCAAGCTGCTGAAATGGAATTAATAAACCATGTAATTTCTGCTGATGAAATTAGCAACGCCGTTGAAGGATTTGCAACCCAGTTAATTGAACAATGCTCGGCTGATTCGTTACAACTCACCAAGCGTATGATTGGCGAAATACAAACACTTCCACCCCAAGCGGCTTTGGATTATGCTGCCAAAAGCAATGCCGGTGCTAGAGAAACCGCAGATTGCAAAAAAGGAATTGCTGCTTTTTTGAATAAGGAGAAGATTAATTGGTAAATTCTAATCAAACGGCGCATCGCTGCCAGGAATTAAGAATCTATAGCCAGTGCCGTGAATATTAATGATTTGCACTTCTGGCTCTGACTTTAGCAATTTTCTTAACCTTGAAATGTACACGTCCATACTCTTTGACGAAAAGTAATCATCATCGCCCCATACATTTTTAAGTAAGAATTCTCTTCGCACAATTTTATTAGGGTTTACGCAGAAAAGTTTAAGCAACTCAGCTTCTTTAGAGCTGATTTTTTGCATGTTGTTTTTAACCCCTAATTCTCGTTTGGCATAATCAAAAAAGAGCTTTCCAAGCTCAAATTGACTGTTTTCAGCGGTTGTTGCTAAATTGCCTTGCAGTCTTCTAGATATTACGTTTATACGCATAACCAGTTCCTTTACACTAAAAGGCTTGGTAAGATAATCGTCGGCACCTATTTCGTAACCTTCCATTTTATCTTCCATATCGTTTTTAGCAGTTAAGAACATAAAAGGTGTTTCTGGGCTAAGCTTCTTAATGCGCTGTGCAAGAGTAAAACCATCCATATGGGGCATCATAACATCTAAAATACAAATGTTAAAAGAGCCTTTAATAAAGGTGCTTAACCCTTCTTTGCCATCTAGGCATAGGGTTACGTCAAAATCATTGTCAATTAAGGCGTCTTTTACTAATTCGCCCATATTGGGGTCGTCTTCTACTAATAGGATTTTAAACTTTTCTGACATTGGCTTTTACTTTTTGATGAACAGGAAGAAGAATTTTAAATGTAGCCCCTTTACCAAGTTTACTGCTGGTTTCTATGCTGCCGTTGTGCATTTCAATGGCACGTTTCACGTAGCTTAAGCCTAGTCCAAAGCCTTTAACATTATGCACATTGCCTGTATCTTTTCTAAAAAATGGATCGTAAATACGTTTCATGTCTGCGGGTTCTATACCGGGGCCGTTGTCTGAGATTACAATGGAAAGATGGTCGTCTTCATCATCTGTTTCAATACTCACCTCGGGTATTTCTTTATCGCAATATTTAAGCGCATTGTCTAACACATTTGAAAGAATGTTCTTAAAATGGTGTCTATCGCATTCTATAATATGGTTTTCGGCACCAAAATGTTTTTTAAACTTACCGTTTACTTTCTCCATTCGCTGACCAAAATTTCGGCACACTTCATATAGCACTTCGTTAACATCTACTTGAGTGGTAACAAGTTTTGCCTGCCCACCATCGCTATATTTTGCTACTTCAAGAATTTTTTCAACGTTGGTAATCATTCGCTTGTTTTCTTCGCCAATAATTCTCACATACTTTTTTAATCGTGGCGAAACATCGCCATTCATGCCTACTATGTTTTCAATTGCCAAAGAGATATTGGCAGTTGGGGTTTTAAACTCGTGGGTCATGTTGTTTACGAAGTTGGTTTTCATTTGAGAAAGCTCTACTTGGCGCAATAAGAACTTTACAAACACCATAAACGACACCAACAATGCAATGATGATGGCTATTGAAATGATTAAGAAAACAACGCTTCCTCGAAGTAGATATGAAGTTCTATCAGGAAAATGAACTTTTAAATTGAAAGGTTCAAAGAAATAATTATCGGTTAATAAATCAATTTCATAAATCTTAGCCATAGACCCATTGGCCCAATTTTTTGATGTATGAATAACACAAGCCGTATGGTCGCAAACTTCATAATTAAACGCTAACTGCAGGCCTGCTTTTATTAGCCTATCGGTTAAAAATGTATCTACAAAATTTCCTGCTAAATAAACAGATGGTTTTAGAGTGCTAGCAATGCTTTCTTTAAACTGTTTGGCATTAAGTAATTTGTCGGTACCAATATAGGGTTCACTAAAAACGGTGGCGCTATCAAAATCGGCGGTTATTTTGGCTACAATTTGAATATTGGCAGGGTAGTTCAATTTTAACCCGTTATAGGAAAAAATTGTATCGTTTTCGCCTTCGTTTAAAAAAGGAACTGCCAAGGCCTTGTTGTTCCATGTTTTGTTTCCTGAAGAGTCAATCGACCATGAATTTCGGGTGAGATTAATGCCTTCTCCTGCCTGCAATTCTACATTGGTAAACACCTCGTTGCAAAAAAGGTATTCTTCAAAATCTACCGAAAGGTTTTTAAGCTCATCGGCCACTTGCTTGTCAAATTCTTTGTTTTTAAGATTCCAGGCATCAACCATCCAAATTACCTGCACGGTAATAAGGGCAACCAAACAAATGCCCACAACAACCAGAATTTTAACGTACTTACCTTTCATGGCTCTGCTAAGAATGCGAAATATACTTTTAGTAACTGTAGGGCAATAGCGCTCATTGCTTTTTTAAGATTTATTCATTTTGTAAGGTAGTTAAACATTATAGTCAACTTGCTGTTAGCAGAATGATACCTTTGGGCATACTTTAAAAGAAACCAAATGAACGATACTAATTTTATTGGAATAGATTCGGCTGACGCGGTTGAATTAGCTGAAAAACTCAATGACTTACTATCAAACTATCAGGTTTATTATCAAAACATTCGTGGTTTTCATTGGAATATTAAAGGCGAACAGTTTTTTCAGCTACATGCCAAATTCGAAGAACTGTATAATTTAGCGGCAATTGCAATTGACGAAATTGCCGAACGCATTCTAACTCTAGACCATATTCCGCTTCATTCTTATAGCAACTACGTAAAGATTTCAGAAATTAGAGAAACAACCAATATTACCGAGGGTAAAGAGTGTGTTGAGTATATAGTAAATAACGTGAAGACTTTAGTTGATAAGCAGAAAAAGATTCTTGAAATTGCCAATGAAGCTGGCGATGAAGGCACTGCCGACTTAATGACAGGCTATATTTCGGCCCAAGAGAAGTTGCTTTGGATGCTGAATGCTTACCTTAAGAAATAGTAGTTAGTGTTGAGTGCTTAGTGCTTAGTGTTTAGTGTTTAGTCGTGAGTGCTGAGTCGTGAGTTTTGAGTTTTGAGTGAGCGCTTGGTATTGGTAAAAGATAATTATACAACAGTCTGTGGCAACCCTGAATAGAAATTCAGGGTAAGAATAGTTGGTAATTGTTATCCTAGACGTCTGAAAATAAAAGACTGCAAGTCACCATAATCAAATTTCAATAGGCGTTAGCCATTGAAATTTAGAATACTCAAGACTCAGCACTCAAGACTCAAAACTGTCTTTACCCTGCTTTTTCTTGCTTTTTAAACTGAGATAAGTTGCTAGTAATGGTAAAGTAATTGGCGGCTCCACCAATATGGTGAGCTACGCGGCCGTAATCAACGTGGAGTTTCCAAACCCTTAAACCAAAACCCCATGAGTAACCTACTGCTCCTTTGTTGTTTGAAAACGTATTTGATGCTGGCAACAGCATCTCTTTTCTGCGCTGGTGGTTGTAGCCAATTCTAAAATGCAAATGTTTATTCAGTAAAATTTCGGTACCAAAAGAAACATGCCTGCCAAACTTTTCTGCTAAGGCAATTTTATTGGGGTCGTCAGTATCATCATCGTCATTAAAACTAATAACCTGCACTTGTTGTGTGGGGTTTACAAAAGTGATGTCGGGTATATTTAGATGATGGAAAGTAAGATTAAATCTAAATGGCGCATTTTCTAATTTTTGCGATAGGCCTAGTTGTAAATCAACCGGCAATTGCTCTTTTGTGCTTGAGTAGCTGCTAAACTGAAAACCCAAATTTCTGGCTACTAATGCTGCGGTAAAGTTTCTATCTGGCCTATGGTATGTTAGGGCCAAATCGGTTGCCAAACCCCATGAATAGTACTGTTCAAGGTTTGAATAAATGATTTTAAGGTTGGCGCCATAACTCAAATTATGCCTCCATTTTCGACCTATGCCCGCAACTAAATTGTAATCGCCGCCTGAAAAACTTCCATTGGTGTTTCCAAACTCATCAGTTCGGGTAAAATCTCCATAGCTTACGTATTGAATTCCGCCTAAAACCGTGGTATTTGAGTCAAGATTATAACCAAAACCAGCAAATCCAAAACCCACATCAGCCAAATAGTTAACCTGGCTAAGCGACATTTGTTTGTGCATTTCTGGGTTCAGTAATGATGGATTTTGAAAGCCTAAGGCCAACTCATTATCCATTACAGCAATTTGGTAACCCCCCAAAGCAGCCACTCTTGCACTTGGCGGCAGTTTAAGTGATTGATAAACACCCATTCCACCTATTTGCGCTGTGGCAAAAAAGGCAAAAAGAACTAACAAAATGGAGAGTTGAAGTTTCTTCATGGCCAAAAACATTGCTCAATAACGCTAAAAAGTCTGGATAAATTTCAACCGTTAAGCATTATTACTTTTACTAGCTTATTTAAAACCAATGCGTTTTTCGCCAACTGACTTGTTATTGTCTTTAAAGAACTCTGGTTCATTTACATTCAATGCTTTACTTACTTTTTCCTTAAGCAAAGCCGCGTCAATTACATCTTCCATTTTCTTTACGTAATGAAACTTAAGACCCTTAATGTAGTTTTCGCTTACATCTTCAACGTCTTTTCTATTCTGCTCGCAGAGAATAATTTCATTTATACCTAGGCGCTTGGCTGCCAAAATTTTCTCTTTAATTCCACCAACAGGTAACACATCACCGCGAAGCGTAATTTCGCCAGTCATGGCCACATCATTACGCACCTTTCGCTGAGTAAAAGCTGATGCTAAGGCAGTTAACATGGTAATTCCAGCTGAAGGACCTTCATTTGGAACTGCTCCTTCTGGCACGTGTATATGGATATCCCAATTATCAAAAGCATTGGGCTTAACATCGTATTTGCGGTAGTGGGCCTTTAAATAGCTAAGTGCAATGGTGGCAGACTCTTTCATTACGTCGCCTAACTTTCCTGTAAGGGTAAGTCTTCCGCGGCCTGGACTTAGGCTTACTTCTATATTAAGCACGTCTCCGCCAACCGGGGTCCAAGCAAGGCCATTTACCACGCCAGCAATATCAACGGTTTTGTTAACCTCACGATTAAACACAATTGGGCCAAGTATGTCTTGAATTTCCTGTTTACCAACATTCGGCTTGCGTTCTATTCCAAATACCAAATCCTTGGCTCTGCTTCTGGCCACGGCTGCAATTTTCTTTTCAAGCCCACGAACACCAGATTCTCTGGTATAATGTTCAATTAAAAATTCGAGCGAAGCATCGTTCATCTTCAATTGCTCTTTTTTTAAGCCATGCTCTTCTATTTGCTTTGGAATAAGGTGCTTTTTGGCAATTTGAATCTTCTCTTCCATTAAATAACCGCTAAGCTCAATTACTTCCATTCTATCCCTAAGAGCGGGGTGAACAGAATCTAAAGAGTTGGCTGTGGCAATGAACATTACCTTGCTCAAATCGTAGTCAAGCTCTAAGAAATAATCGTAGAACGCGCTGTTTTGCTCGGGGTCTAACACTTCTAATAAAGCAGAAGCAGGGTCTCCCCTAAAGTCTGAACCCACTTTTTCTATCTCATCTAAAATCATTAGTGGGTTAGAAGATTTGGCCTTTTTAATTGATTGAATAATTCGGCCAGGCATGGCGCCAATATAGGTTTTACGGTGACCACGTATCTCGGCTTCATCGCGCATTCCGCCCAAAGCAATACGAATGTATTTTCTACCTAAAGCCTCAGCAACCGATTTACCCAATGATGTTTTACCTACGCCCGGAGGGCCTAGCAAGCAAAGAATTGGGCTTTTCATGTCGTTTTTGAGTTTTAGCACTGCCAAATACTCAAGTATTCTTTTCTTCACTTTTTCAAGGCCAAAATGATCTCTGTTTAAGATTTTCTCGGCATTGTCAAGATCTAAATTGTCGGCAGTGTATTCATTCCACG
>JAGQWA010000003.1 GCA_020437725.1 Bacteroidota bacterium
TTAAGCTAGACGCAAGTTTGAAGCATGATTTTGATTAGGAAATCAAATAAGAAAAAGCTAAATAAACTTCCTTTTCACAGTAGCCAACAACTCATTATACAACTCATTGTCTTCGGAGAATTCGAATTTGGGCATTACTTCGAATTGTAAATACGATTTGGCTTCTGAGAAATTCTTTGACTTGTTTACAAAGTCAATGGCTTTTTTGAATGCCTTGCTGTCGTTGCCAAAAAGCTCTTTGGTATAAATTACCTGTTGGTTGATGCTAATGGCTTTTTTAATATCAGAAATAGGTTGCCCTGAGAACCTGGCGCTTACTTCTTTCTGTTTTTCTTTAGTAGCAGCCAATTTTTGGTGAAGCGATTGTTGCTCGGGCTTTCCAATTTTATCGTTTAAGCTTTTGCCTGTTGCTACTGGACTTGGTCTTGGCGTTTCGGTTTTAGCTTCTTCTTGGCGTGTTGGCTCAGGTTTGGTTTCAACTACTGTTTCAGGTTCTGAAACCATTTCAACAGTTTCTTCAACTACTTCAACAACCGATTCCGTTTCTTCAATTACCACTTCAACCTCAGTGGGTTCTTTGGCAACATGTTGTTCTGTTTCTTTTGGCTGAACTGGTTGTGGTTGTGGTGCTAGCACTTCTTGTTGCAATTGCTCGGCTTTCTCTACAATCTCAGCCATTTCTTTGTCGGCCTTTGCACTAATATCTTCAATTTCTAAATCTTCAGAGTCAATATTCTTGGCAGCGCCCAATTTTAAGCCTTGCACCTGGTCGTATAAATCAATAAGCTTTTTCTCTAACAGACCCACTTCAATTGCCGGAATATCATCTTTAACACGCATGCGGCCAATTGAGCCGTGGCATTCTTCAATCAGATTTTCAAGTTTATCAAGCAATTGATTCTTATTCATGGTAAAACCTATTAAGTATTGAGCTTATTACCATCAAAAGTAGGTGCGCTAAAAATGCCCACATAGCGAACTTATTCACCATTTGCGAATAGCATTTGGCTCTATATTTGGCGGCTATGTTTCATGAACCGCACATTCAAACCGAAAAGCCACGCGGCTGGATAGAAATTATTTGTGGCCCCATGTTTTCGGGCAAAACAGAAGAACTACTAAGGCGTTTGCGCAGAGCCAAAATTGCGAACCAAAAAATGGTCATTTTCAAACCTTCTATTGACATTAGATACGGCCAAAACAAAATCGTTTCGCATGATGCTAATTACTTTCCTTCCCTTCCGGTAAAACACTCAAGTGAGATTTTGAAAAATGCCGGTTCTGCCCAACTAGTAGCTATTGACGAAGTGCAGTTTTTTGATGAAGATGTGGTAAAAGTGGCTGAAGAACTGGCCGTAAATGGTAAAAGGGTTATTTGTGCAGGTTTAGATATGGATTATTTGGGTGTGCCATTTGGCCCCATGCCACAACTACTGGCTGTAGCCAATTATATTACTAAAATACAGGCCATTTGCTTGGTTTGTGGAAGCCCTGCCACCCATAGCTTTAGAATTGCTGCCAGTAAAGACCAAGTAGCACTAGGCGAAAAAGAAAGCTATGAAGCACGTTGCAGGCAGTGTTTTAATGCAGGAATGAAAGCCAAATCTGCTTAGCTTTTGCGAGCAAATGCATCGCCAAATGCTCTACCCATAATTATTACTTGCCTAAATAAAAGCGCACCAAAAATTACCAAAACAACAGCGCCAAAAAGACTTGTCCACTCTGTTTTATTGTTTAAATAGGCTTTTACTATGGTTTGGGCAAAGTATAAAACTCCAGTTGCCAGCAAACTAAAAAAGCCAATGGCAATGGTTAAAGCCAATTGATGGTTCACCAAGTCCATGCCGCGCAGTTGCTGTTTTTTGAAGTCGCCCCAGCGCATATCGGCATATTTATCAGCACGGTAACGAGCCTTAAACTCCCAATCGCGCATATTGGCTTCGCGGGCTTTTTCTTGCGCGGCGGCTTGTCTGGCCGCTTCTCCGTAACCTGAGTTTCTATACGATCGCATTAAATCATATTGCTCCTTGCGGCCTGGATCCATTAAAATATCGTAGGCAGCGTAAATGTCTTTGAATTTTTGGCTGGCATTTTCTTCGTCAGAAACATCAGGATGGTATTTCTTGGCCAGTTGCCTAAATGCCGCTTTTATCTCGCGCTCGGTGGCGTTTTCTTCAACTTGGAGAATAGCGTAAAGGTTTAGCATTTAGGAGGCTACAATAGTGATTACAATGATACGAAGCTGGACCAAACTCTATTTTGTTCGAAGAAATTTTAAGCTACAGGTGGTTAACGAAAAAGAGCAATAATTAGTTTAATTCTAGTTTTGAGTCTTGAGTGTTGAGTGTTGAGTGGTTTTAAATTTTAAATTTTGAATTTTAAATTTTGGATCTAGTTTCTAATTGCTAATCACTTCACGATACATCATCTAACCTTTAATCTCATTAAGCAAATCAACTAATTCGGCATCGTTGTTTACGCCAAGTTTTTTTCTGAGATGCGATTTGTGGGTATGAATACTGCCTAATTGCTGGCCGGTTATTGCCGATATTTCTTTGTTGCTTAGACCAGAAATTTGCAATGCAGCTATGCGCAACTCACTTTCGGTGAGCGTTTCGTTTTTGGCCAATAAATCTTGATAAAACTGGCTATTAGCTTCCTGAAATTCTAGGTTGAATTGTTGCCAGGTTTCGTTCTGCAAATTGGCCCTAAACTCCAAAAGCACCGACCTGAATTTTCTTCTAATGTCAACATTTAACTTGGCTGAAAGTTCTTCTATCTTACTCAGCAACTGACCAAAACTCGTATTGCTCTTAGCCAGTTCGAAGGCAGTTCTTTCAAGCGCATTTTCTTTTTTTGAAATATTCTGCCTTAGCAACGAAAGTTCAGCCAACTGCGCTCTTTTAATGGCTTCGTTGCGCATTCGCTTAGTTACCAAAAACAACACGATAAAAATGAGAATAATCACCACCGAAATACTTCCAATAGCCCACAAGTTACGCCTGGTTTGCAACAATTGATTCTCTTTGGTAAGCAGGTTTTTAGCGCTTCGTTCTCTTTCAAGTTCAAGTGTTTTATCAAGCCTACTTAGCTGTTCGTAATAACCCAAGGATTGCGTTTTAACCCTTAGGCTATCGTATTTTTTGTAGTGAAAAAATGCTTTGTTCAGATTTTCAGCCTGTTCGTAAGCCTTTGATAATTGAAAATGCAATTTTCTTAAGTCAACAATAAATTTTCCGTTTTTAAAGCGAGATAAATACTCATTAATGAGCGCGATTTCTTCTTCATACTTTTGGTTGGCATGCAAAATGAGAATGGCTTGTTTAAAAACTATGGTATGTCCGCCTAGTTCATTTTCATCTTTAAAGAATGCAATTAAACTATCAAGATGGTTGGCATTAGAATTTGGGTTTAAAGCAATTTGCCAGCAAAGCCATAATGCATCTAAACTCTTGCCCATGGATTTACGAACCACTGGTGGGCTTTGGGTTTGGCTATAATGTCTATTGCGCATAAGTTGTAACGTATCTAACACATAAGCAGAAATTGCTACTCCCCTTGCCAAGTGCTTTGCAATAAGCGAATAAGTATAAACACCAGCTTGCGATAGATATGCGTAGCCATATTCATCAGGAATTGTTCTCACCTTAAACGCCCCAGTACTGCGCTCAACATAGGTTATAATTGAGTCTATGAAATGCGCATTATCTTGGAGGTCGAAATAATCAAATTCAAAAAAAGCACTTCTTAGTGCATCACTTTCAAATTTTACTTCGCCATCATGGCTTTTATGGTATTGCAATAATTCTTTGAATAGAATCTGAGCACGTTTACTATCACCTAAATCTAGATAAGCGTTTATTAATTGGGTTTTGCCCCAATATACGCCGCTCGGTAAGCCGGCTTTCATATAACCATTTACCGCGGTTTGATAATGGTCTATTGCTTTGTTTAAATACCCTGCTTTTTCAAGGCAATTACCCAAGTTCATAATGGGCGCCATTTTCATTCCATCGACAAATTTTACAACACCATAGCCCGGGCAATAAACCACGAATGAACTTTTATAATGTTGAATTTCAGCCTTGAATTTTTCGTAGTAAAATATGGCAGAGTCTAATTGCCTTTTATGATAAAAGAAGTAAGAAATATCTGTAAGAAGCCTATAGCGCAAGCCTATTTGGTTTTTGCTCTTTTCAGTTAACCGAAGGCATTTTTGCATTTGTTCAAACTCTTGCATGGCCGACCAGCCAAAGTTTTGAGAACCGGGAATTTTAAGCCAATAGTAAATGGCTTTTTGCTCGTTGTTTAATTGCGATTCATTGAGCCTTAAGTTGACTTTTTTTTCTCTAAAATGGGCCGTAATGGCTTTTAAAAGTTGGAAATTGATGGCCGTTTCCTGATTTTGCTCAGTGGAATTGGCAACTATGAAATTTGAAATTTCACCTGTATCTATCTCATGGAAACCACCACATGAATTAGGATCTGAAAACAAGTTTTGGCTATACAAACTCCATAATGGAAGTGCAGCCGAAAGTTTCTCTTCTTTATTGCCTTTATGGTAAACCACAAGCAAAGAATCAGTTAGTTGGCAAAGCGCCAAATCGTGATTAAGTGCAGTTTGCGATTTCGCATTTTGCAGCAACCCAATTACCACAATAAAGGCTAGCCCAACACCTTTAATAAGATTTTTCATAATCCTTACCCAGGTGAAATATAAGCACTAAATCAACTGGTGCAATAAATGGCTTGATTTTCAATTTCAAATAGCCAATCAAAATCCAGCCAATTGCATTCTACTCTATTATCAATTTGGCAGTTTTTAATTCTGACTCAAAACTTGCAACCATCACATATTGACCTGCAGAAAGAGTTGAAACATCAATTTCGTTGTGGTAAGTTTCTAATACCATTTCGCCTTGAAGGTTGTAGATTTTAACACTCAAAATAGTTGAGTTAGCACTTACTATAACCTTATTTGACGCTGGGTTGGGATATATTTTGAAGTTTCTAGTTTGGATTCGACTCCGCTCATCCACCGACAAGGTTGTTACTTGGCTGTATTCGAAATTACCATTGTAGTCTACTTGCTTTAGGCGATAGTAAACAGTTGACTGACCACGGTCGACTGACGACAGACTTAAGTGGTCTGTGGACTGTGGACTATGGTCGATAAAATAATAACTGTTAACATCAGACGTTGTTCCAAAGCCTTCTACCCTTCCTATCTGCATCCAAGTTGTGCCATCAAAGCTTTTATCAATTTCGAAATGGCTGTTGTTGTACTCTTGGGCGGTTTGCCATTCAAGTTTTGCAGTTTGGCCTTCTTCAACCCAATAAGCATCAAAATTCACTAGTTCTACCGGCAATGGTGTGCCAGGGCCACCTACACCCAAATAATAGAGATTGGTGCTAAAATCAATGGTTCGTGTTTGAAAATAAGGATCAGAACCAGTGGCTGCTGTGGTGTAAGGAGCCTGATTCCATGAAGATGAAACCCCATTTTCCCAATATCCAATTCCACTATTTGCTCTTGTTAAATTGCTTTCTTGTGCGGCGTCCCAGCCTATTTGCACCTGCACATTGTTAACCGCCGAACTCGATTGAATGGTCCATGTTTCGGTAACTACTTGGTTGGTTATTTCTGTAGTTGGAGCCGTAGGGTCTGTGTAAATTTTATCAGATACCCCAACTGAAAACTCGGCATCGCCGCCATTAGAAATTACCACTGGCAAATAAGGATTTCGCCCAATTGGCAGAATTACCGGATCGCTTCCTATGGTGGCCTTTACTCTACCTGTTCCATTTATTTTAAGATACGAATTGGCATTTCCGTGGCTGGTTGTGCCAGTTAAGGATAAACTAAAATTGTTCAGCTCAATATCGCCTGTGTCAAGTGTAAGATTTCCGGTAATGGTTAAATCGCCTTCAAGGCTTACATCGTTACTATTTTTAATTCGCAATGCGCCCAGTGTGCCGCTGCCGCCTAATTTCTGTTTTGCCGTGCCCGACATAATGAGCACTCCGCTGCCTGATGCTGTTCCGTTTACAATTACTTCTTCAGTTACTGTTACGTTGGCATTGGTGGTTACGGTTTTACCAGATACCACATGAAAACCCTTGTAAGTTCCAGCAATGGCAAGTGTTAAATCATGGAATACTGCAATTTTATCGGTTGAACTATTTGGTGCAGAACCATCTTTCCAAGTGGTGCCAATGTTGTTGTTACCGTCTCTTACGGTTTTAAATGGCTCTCGAGCATTTGCCAAAACCCAGCAGTTACTTAAATCCATATTGGTTAAAGTACCAGTATAACCATTGCCACTCTCGTCTGTTAATGATGTTCCTGAAGTAAAATCGAAGGTGTAGTATGCCAGCAAATCGTCTTCATCGCCATTTAACGATGCGTACATATTGTCTTGAATTTCGGTTTGAGTTCTAGCATCGCCCCAAAAACGGAGTTCATCCAGAACGCCCGGATAAAAACCTGTTTGTTGACTTCCAATGCCGTTAATCTGGTTATTGAATGATGCTGACGCTATGGTTTCTGTTGCCACCAAAATTCCATCTACATATAATTTCCACTCATAATTTGAAGTTCCTGAAATTGATTTACAAGACCATGCCACGTGGTGCCAAGTATTTCTCTGAATAACGCCAGAATAAGTTTTGGTAATTGGGTTGAATCCATTGCCATAGCCAATTTCAATTCCAGTATCGTTATTAATAAAAATATTAGGTGGATGGCGATAACTCAACAAAGTTCCAGTTGCCTTTCCAAATAATGGCACCAATCCGCCATTACTCGGATTATCATGTCTAAGCCAAGTTTCAATTGTAAACTCGGTACCCAACCGCAAGTTGCTTACGGCTACATAATCGTCGGAGCCGTCAAACTTTAGGGCATTTCCAGGCCCCATTAGCTGTTTTGCCAATTCTTTTGGAACAATTGGTGCAGTGCTTTTTACCCAATTTGATGTGGTATCAGTTAAACCAAAATTAACCAGTTGACCTTTGTAAGAATTTGTAGAAACATCTGGCAAATAGGTTTCAGAAGTTTGGTCGAAACGATAGTAAGCCACCAAATTGAGTTCGTTTCCAACTAGCGATCTAAATCTGTTTTTGTTAAGGTCTTCTTCGGTTCTTAAGGCGTTCCAAATTCTCACTTCTTCGGCTTTTCCACTTAAAAACAGCGAACTGGCATTGTTTACCCATGTTCTGCCAATAGAAATAATATCGGTGCTCAAAAGAGAAAAATTGGTAAAACTTACATCAGCTTCTTTACGGCCGTCTATATACACTTTGTAGCCAACGCCATCTTCAATAACCAAAGCGTAATGGTGCCAGTTATTATCAGTTACGGGTTTTGAATAGGCAGTTAAACCGGTGTAGGGATCATAAACACCTTCTCGGTTTACTACCCATTTATAGGTTGAACCTGTTGAGTTAATTGAAATTAAAGCACGACTATTGACTTTAGAAACGAACCAGCCTTCAAAAGTGGCATTGCTAGATGCTACTTGATTGGCTACGTTGCTAATGTCAACATAATCATTATTTCCATCAAAATAGAGCGTGTAACCTGCCGGTTCTTTTGACCGACCAATGGTATAATTATAACCTGAATGTAAATTGGAAATATTGATTAAAAACTGAATTTTATTACTGTCTATTAGATAGTTAATGTCGTTAATTGGTGTAAAATCGCCAGTATTGCCATCTCTTTCTAACAAATAATATGAAAAATCGGGAGAAGCCTGAGTCCCGAGAGCAAATGTTAGTTTAATGTTGCCGCCGTTGGTATCAACATCAAAAACATCGATTTGCCAATTGCGCTCATAGCGATGAGACACATTGCTGCTTGCCAAAATATTGTTGGTGGTTTCTACAAAATCGCCCTGCATTTTGCTCATTACTATTTTATCGCCTACATCTTGAATGCCTCCTCTTGGCATAAAAAAGCGGGTTAAAATGGCATCGAGCGTTAGCTCGTTGCGTGTTGAAGTAGAAATTACAGAACCAGCCCCACCGTTTTCAATTTTATAAATGAGCTCACCATAAGGTGAATCGTCAGAACCTACACCAAAATAGAACTTCTTGTTATTCATGGTAATACCAGATCTGGTTAGGTAATCTCTTCCATTTGCAGAGCTTGTTGGTGAAACACCATATTTATCCCAGAAGGTTTTTATTCGTCTTGCTGACATACTTGCCATCGATGCATAGTCAGAATCAAAGCCCGACAGTACATCGCTAGCATTCCATTCCACTTTTATTTCGGCACTTGGAATAGAATCATCGGTATCAATTACCCAGGTTTTAGAAATTCCATCTTTTGTTTGTGTCCCACTTCTAAACTTAGGGTCAGAATACAAGTTATTGTATAACCCTATTGAAACTGTATAATTTTGAGAATTACCAATGGTTAAAGGCGTATAGTTGGCATAACCTATGGGGAATGTTACTGAGTTGGTTGGCAGGGTTAGTCTAATGGTTGCCAAATCATATTTAAACTCAATATAACTGGTTGAATTTCCTACAATTGAGCCGCTAGTAAGCTCAATATCAGCATACAAATGAATTTTTCCGTTGGTAAGTTTTACTGAATCTTGAAACTGTCTATCGTTATACAAAATCACTTGTGCGCCGTTGTTTACTTCTAAGCCACAATGGCTGCCCGAACCAAAAATGTGCTGGGTAGAAGTTCCGTTCATAACCGTTTTACCTGTTCCCCTAATTTCTCCAAAGTCGAAAATGCTTTTAGCAACTTGATAGTTGGCATTCAATTCAAAATCTGCATTATTATCTAAATAGAGAATGTTGGCGGCTTGGTCTAAATTGGCTATTACATAGCTGTTTATTACCACATTATGCAATGCCGATGTAGGATTTCGGCCATTGAGCCAAGTAAACTGCGAACCATAAGGGCCGGGGTTAACTGAAACATACGCTTGGCGTGCAAGGGGGCTAATCCAGCAAGAATTGGTATCGGCAAAATTTGTTAGTTCACCGTATGCACTTGGGTCTTTAATGTTTGGTAATGTGCTTGTGTATGATGCGTCAAAATCGAAATAATGTTTAAGCCCTGAACTAGAAGTCGCAACTGACTTGAACATGTTCTGTTGCAAGTCAGTTTGACTTCTGGCCGTGTTCCACAGCCTAAATTCATCCATATACCCGTTAAAACTTGAAGATGCTACTTTGCCAATTGCCTTTAACCCGTAATCGTAATTTACACCTGTTTGCGTGCTAGTATGCACCAAAACGCCATCTACATATAGTTTCCACTCAGCATTTCCGCTGGTTTCTTGGCAGGTCCAAGCAATATGCTGCCAGGTGCCCGGGGTTAGTACATTAGAGATGGTTTCTGACAATTGTTCTGTGCCGTTTCCATACTCTAGTCTAATTGAATTTTGCCCAATTACATATATAGAAGGTGGAATTCTTTTAGGATAAAAAGTATAGTCTCCAGAATTTCCACCAATTACACCATATTTTGAGCTTGAAGTTGTGTTTTGGGCGTTAATCCACCCTTCTATGGTAAAGGTTTTACCCAACTGCGGATTGTTGCGAAGTGGAACATATTCATTAGTTGAAAAACTCAATGCTTTTCCAACGCCTTTTAATAGGAGTTTATCACTATTTCCACCCAGTGGAGCGGTAGATTTTAGCCAATTAGAATTTACACCTGTATAGGCAAAATTGTAAAGCTTTCCTTGATGACCATAACCCGAAGCATCTGGTAAGTATTGCTCTTCATTTTGGTCGAACTTGTAATAGGCGCAAAGTCTTTCATTGCCTTCAAAATGCAGGTTCATGCTATCGGCAATGTGCGGCGCTTCGCGTTCTCTGCTCCAAAATTTAACCTCATCAAGCTTACCGTTAAATGCCAACCCGCCTCTTAAGCCTCCGCCTAGTCGCACTTTGCTAGAAAGTGTCCAAAGTTGGTCATTTACACCATTCGTTTTGGTTGATTCGAGTACCCCATTAATGAACATTTTAGAATACATATTCCGGTAATTTTTGGTAATGCATACATGTGTCCATTGGTTATTAGCAACGGAACTTTGGCTTTGAAGAGTTACTATATTATTTCCATATAAAAACCTAATTTTTCCGTAAAAGAGCAAAACTGAATAGCCATGATTGTTGCCACCATCGCCATCAATAATCATAGCCTGTGTATTGTTTTGATTGGTTTTAATCCAAAACTCTATAGAAACATCATGGGTGGTGAATTGATTATATGTTTTATAGGGTTGAATAATGTCCACATAATCATCCTGTCCGTCAAAAGCCAGAGAATAGCCAGGGCCGTTATCAGATATTCCTACGGTAATTTCAGTGTTATTGGTTAGTGCAGTTCCATCAAGAAAAAATACAACGCTATCATTATAAAGACCGTAGTCTAGGTTATTTATAATCTCAAAATCAGTTTGTTGAGCTGTTTTTTGAAGTAAATAGTATGAAGCATCATTATTGAAATTGCTTCCAAGAGCGAATGATAGGCCAACGGTTCCACTATTATTTAAAATGTCTTTTATTTCTAATTGCCAGGTTCTATTTAGCCTGTTTACTACATTGGTTGAAGCGGGAATATTATTAGTGGTTTGAGTAAGTGACTGCCCATTGCTTAAAAAATGAATGCCATACCCATTTCTTATGCCATTGGTTTTGTACTTGGTAACGGTTAAACCATGGTGAGAGCTGGTATGAATAAGCTCGTATGCCAAGTAGCCACTTAATAAATCAGTATTAAGAGCATCAACCGGAGCTGCAGAACCACTACTATAGTTTGAATTACCAAGTACGCCAGAAACGTTACTACCAAAGCAATAAACTTGTCCGGTTACTGTGCAGCCCAGCGAACTAAAATAGCCAGCTTTAACCCATATTACCGAGCCTTGTTTTTTATCGCCAAAATAGTAGCTCGAATTGCTTTTGCCTTTTATAACCGCTCGTGGCGTTTTGGCGTAAGTTGTTGATGAACTGCTGCCTAAACCTAGCTGGTCGTAATTATTTCGTCCCCATGTAAAAACATGACCAGCATCTACCCTGGCAATAGTGTGATACATGCCACAATCAATTGATAGAACTTGATTGCCAGAACCGTCGCCGAAGTAGGTAGTGCCATTATAATCGCCTTTTAAAACACTAACCGGCTCATTTGAAGTAGTTACACTGCCATTTCCTAATTGACCATAAGCACAATTTCCGAACGAATAAACCTGACCGTTACTCGCCAAAATGCATGTAAAATCATATCCTGCTGATACTTGTAAAACTTCTAATGACCTATCATCTCCAAAGTAAAATTGGCCAGAATATGAGCCTTTGAGCACTCTTACAGGTGTTCTTTGATTTGAATAATTGCCATTACCCAACTGGCCTTTGTAATTGTTACCAAAGGAATAAACAGTGCCTTTTGCAGAAACGGCCAAACTATGAGAACCACCAGCAGTAATATGCACAATAGGATCGTTTATGTCATCTCCTAAATATTGTGTTCCTTTATACGCGCCTTTGTGCACTCTAATTGGTGTATTTCTATAATTGGTAGTGTTGTCGCCCAATTGCCCATCACCGTTTAAACCGAAACTATAAACTTGGCCATTTGCAGTAAGCACAATTGAATGATAATCACCTGCATCAATGGCCACAATTGGGTTTGCTGAATTATCTCCTAAATAAGTGGTTCCATCATAATCGCCCATTTTTACTCGTACAGGTTCATATTCACTGGTGTTGTTTCCAATACCTAATTGGCCATAACCGTTACCGCCAAAAGCATACAACTTGCCGCTTTTTGTTAAAACCATAGAGTGGTTAGAACCTGCGGCCACTTGCACTACAGGATCGTTGGCGTCATCGCCTAAATAGGCAGTACCAGCATACTCACCCTTATTAACTTTTTGTATAGCTGTTTGATTGGTTGTATTGCCAATACCTAACTGGCCGGCGTTGTTTGCACCCATTCCTAAAGCAACACCAAACTCTGAAATGCCAATAAAATGGCGGTTTACATCAACTTTTTTGGTGTTACGAGCCATAAAATAACTGCGTGCAGAAAAGGTGGTGCCTTTGCTATTGGTTGCTTTTAATCGCACATAATACACTCTACCTGCAAGCAAATTGGTTAACTGAGCCGATTCAAATTTGGGCGTATAGCCGCTTACAGAATTTAGGGTTATTGATTCTCCGTAATTTGTGGTTAGGCCATACTCCAAAACAATACTGGTGAGCAAGCCATTGGGTTGAACCCAACAATTAATTTGAAGGCTGGTATCAGTGCAGGCCGAAACCGGTGGAAAACGCAAATCGGGCACCGAAACATCATAACAACCCATGCTTGGATAGCCATACCTTGTAAGACCTTTTATATCTGGGTTGCCTTTATAGGTTATATCTCCTCTTGAAATAATGCCAAAAATTCTAGGATTAAGTCCGTCATCAGCAGTCATCAAAACACCATCATTGCCAATAAAATTAGACCCGCTGGTAAATGCCGAACTTATGCTGGTGTTAGAGAGATTTAAAACCACGGTTGAATTTGTAAGCACATTGCCTGAATTTCCATCGCTACTGGCGTTGTAATCTGTGCCTGATGACACAATTCCTGAACTAACGTCGGTGCCGGCATTGCTCATAAAAATGCAGCTGTTAATCATGCATTCTGCCTTGTTTCCACTCATTGAAATGGTGTAATCAGCACTTGCGCCTGTATTTTTTACCACCGAGACATTAATTACTTGCATGGTGGTTGAAACTGGACTAGAAGAATAATTGCTCTCATAAAAGATAGCAGAACCTTTAATCTGTGCATGGTTTAGAAGCAATAAGCTATTAAGCAAAGTGGGCGCACCCCAATAGGTATAAATTGCGCCGCCATTTGCCTGCGCCTTATTATTAGTGAATACTGATTTAGAAACAGTTACCGAAGAATAAGACAGGTATAAACCGCCACCATTGTTTTTGTAGATTGAATGAGTGGCAGAACTGGTGGTTATGGCAATTGAACCCGTGTCGCTGGCATTTCCATCTTGAATAACTAAGTTTTCAAACTTGGTATCGGCGGTTAAATCAATACCAATAAATACATGGTAGCAGTTGTCGTTTTCAGAAGCTACGTTTCCAATATTTCCACTTAAAATGGTGTTGGCACCGGTTTGCTCGCCAGTAATTGAATTATAGCCGCCTTTAAGTTCAACATCGTGCCCAAATAAATAGAAGGCTTTATTTTGATTGTTGCTCGATGAATTGGGTGAGGCTGTTGGGTAATACGTTCCTTCGGCTATTCTAATTTCATCAACATTGCTGCTCATATGCGCATTTAATGCCGATTGTAAACTAGTGTAAGCATTGCTCCATGAAGAGCCATTGTTGGTGCCTGTTGCTGTATTATCTACATACAATATGCTTTGCGCAAATGTGAAAGAGCTCAAAAAAGCCAAAATCAAAATAGCCAAGGCTTTTTTAGATGCGGCTATTTTTTCGCCTATTTTCTTCAAGGCTTGCGATTGCAGTGATAATTTCTCTGAAAGCTCCAGACTTTTTTCTTCTTGCCCCAGTTCTTTGCTATTTGTTTTAACCTTAGCCATACATCACCCCTATTTAATGCAAGTGCAATTACCAGCCATTAACTCTTTGGCTGGCAAATTCTAGGCTTGAGAAAACCTTAAAAAAACAAAAAATGACCTTAAGAAAAGCTTAATTTAGAAACTAATGTGTTGGAATTCAATAACTAAACTTATAACGAGCCTAGTTTCTTGTCTAAAAGGTGACAATTGGAAAATTCAAAATTGAAAGTTCAAAATAGATTCAATTGCAATGATCTTGTTTGGTGTTTTGCCTAAAGTCTTTTGAAGTCTAAGGATCAAAGTCTCATTCGTGGGTTAACTCGAACAGAGCGATAAATCTGTGGATTTGATTCTATTAGCTCATTTTGAATTTAAGCCGATTACAATAAAACAGCCCTTTCCTACTGCTAGTGAAAAGGGCTGTGCATACAGACAAACTCCCCATCTACAAGGAGATAGAAAATAAAGCAGGCAACTTTATTCTATTACTACTTTTTCAAATTGGAATTCTCCGTTTGAAACCACTTTCAAAACGTAATTGCCAGCAGGTAAATGATCGAGACTTATTTGGTTAACTCCTTTTTCATTTAAAACCAATTGTCCATTTTGGTTGTACAGTGCAACTGTTGCATTAGTAGAATTGGTGTTGAAATAAAGCACATTGGCTGTTGGGTTTGGATAAACAGTAAAGTTTCTAGTTTCGGGTTTAAAGTTTAGAGTTCTAACTTCCGAGTACTCAAAGTCGCCATTGTAGTCTATTTGTTTAAGGCGATAGTAGATGGTCGACGGACCACGGTCGGCGGACGACAGACTACCGTGGTCTGTGGACCGTGGACTGTGGTCGGTAAAATCATAACTGTGAACTAAATCACTTGTTCCATTGCCATCTACCCTTCCAATAGTTTCCCATATCAAATCTGCTCCAGATGTTGCCGATGCACGGTGGCTGAGCGAAGTCGAAGCCATTTCTATCTCAAAATGACTATTGTTCAACTCCATTGAAGTCTTCCATTTTAATTGCACGGCCTTTTGCGCTTTATTTGCATGGTGACTGAGCGAAGCCGAAGTCACCCATTCAGCGGTAAAATCAATCAATTCAACAGGTAATGGAGAACCAGCGCTTCCCACGCCAAACCAAAGGTCGTAGGTTGGGTTAAAGTAGGCGGTTTTTGTAATAGTGTATGGATCGTTTCCGGTGGCTGCAGTTGGTGCACCAATATACCATTGACCAATGCCTTGATACCAATGAGACAAACTAGCATTTGCTCTATTAAACCCAGCTAATTCTTCGCTTTCGGGCCATTGAACAGTAACTTGAACATCGCTAGCCACATTCAGTGGGTTTATGTACCAGGTTTTATTAACTGCATTGGCATTTAAGGCGCCAGTTTCATTTTCAGGATTTGTATAGGCACCATTTATTATTCCAATTTCATATTCTCTATTGTCAAAATTTCCGATAGCGGGTATGTAAAGTTGCACAGGCAAGTATGGGTTATAACCTATGGGAAAAAAGCGCGTATCGCCTCTTGTATGTGTGGCATGCAACCTTCCATTGCCATCTACCCTAATATATGAATTGCTGCTTCCGCCTGCAAATGTTGTTGCATTGCCAGCATGCAAATTATAAGCACCAAGAACTACGTGGCCATTAGTTAAGGTAAGTTGGCCATTAACAGTTAAATCTCCACCAAGTTCTAAATTGTAATCATTGTCTATAACCATATTTTGAACTTGTATAGCTGCCGTAGTTCTAACCACGGCCTGAGAGTTAGCTATCTTTAAAGTGCCAAAACCGGCAAATTGAACCACTCCTTCTATGTCTCCTCTAATTTCAAGAGTTATGCCATTGCTAATTGAAATTTCTGGATTGTTGTTCAAGATTAAACTCTTACAAGTAAGGTTGGCTGATATTGTAATGTTGCCATCTATTTGAGCCACTCTATTATTGTTGGGTTGGCCATTACCCCAAGCATTTCCGTTCCAAATAGTGGTGTCTATTTGTGCGGCTGGTGCAGCTTGCTTAGTAAAAACGTGTAGGTGGTGATTAACCCAAATATTTTGAGCATCGTTACCCGAAGATGCAATTACATCATTTCCGTTATAATACAAAAAAGATCCAAATTTTAAACGGTAGTTGCTTTGTCTGGGTGGAAAGAAATTGCCTTGGTAATCCCATGTTTGAGTATTGGCATTCTTTACAAAATGGAATACGGTACCAGTGTAATTATTAGCATTGTTTATTGAAGTATCATATCCGGGTGCAGCAATTAATATGGTATCGTTGGCAATGGCCACTCCATAACTAAAATATTGAGAAGAACTGCGATTTACTGGCGCTACTAACTTTTGAGTAATGCTCCATAAACCATTGCTTTTCTCAGCTATATATGCGGCACCTGCTCCTGCCAAGTAGTTGTTGCCGTTTTCGTCTAGCCCATCGTTTGTTGATGAAATGAGCATTGTATTATTACTAATTTCAATTTTTTCGCCAAAGTAATTACTGTCAAAATCGTTGTTAGATTTAAGAATTTGTGTGTTTGTAAATACCAAATTTCCTGTTCCATTTCTACTTATTTCGTAAATGAGAATTCGCCCGCCGCGCCGGCTATTGTTTGCAACCCTGTTGTTTCCATATTCTCCAAGAATAAGCTGGCCGTCGTAAAACTGAATATTATTAAATAATACATCTTGATAACTAACCACATTGCTTGTTTCATAAATAGTAGTTTCATATCCCCAATTATTATTTCCACCATTATTTCTATAATAAATATGAACGGCTAACCTTTGGTCAATAAGGTTTCCATTTTCATAGTAGGCGGCATCTCCTTCAGTTATTGCTAAAAAACTATCGCTAATGGCTACATCAGAGCCAAAAAAACCTTCTTCAATTCTGTTTATAGGTGCTGTGAGCTTTTTAATAAAACCCCAATTATCGTTTCCACCGGTATTTTTTTGAAATATGTAAGCCGCACCCGAATGATATAACGAATCATTGCCACTGCCATTAAAATTTGCCCAATAGGTGCCCACAACCAAATAATCACCATGCATTGCCACGGCTTCACCAAACCACAAATTGGTTCCTTCTGTTGCCCTATCTGGCGCTACTAGCTTTTTAATTTGGGTATAGGTGTCATTAATCTTTTTGTATATATAAACCGCACCGCTTGAGTTAATGTCGTTTTGGTTGTTCTGATCATAATCTTGTCTTATAGCGTTGGCAATAAAATAATCTCCATGAAATTCTCCTTGCAAACCAAATAGATCTGATGAATTACATTCTTGCGGATAAAATGTGTGCGAATGAGTAAATACTTGAGCTTTAATTCCAAGAGTTGAACCGATTAAAATGAAGAGTAAAAAGTGCTTCATAACGAATAAATTTTTATGACAGCACAAACGTATTTTTAGGCCTTTGGCTATGCTATTTTACAGGGTTAGCATGGCGTGAACTAAGGGGGTAAACAAATGGTAAACAACAATTTACCACAACATACCAACATAAGAAAAGCCCCAGGAACGGGGCTTTCTGAACAGGTTTTTCAATAAGAAAAAACGAACCCATTTTATGCATTAAAAAGCTGCGGGTATTCTAACACATAATCTGGGTTCTTAAATAATGATGCTATCTAAACCCAAGCATGAAACAAAGGTGTTTCTATCGAGTATACTGTGAAAGAATTACGGGTAAACAGCAAGTAAGCAATAGGTTAAACAAAGGGTAAACGACTAACCTTTTAGCTGTTCTAATGGCAATACCAAAGTAAATGTGGTTTGGCCAGGTTTGCTTTCTGCTTTTAAGGTTCCGTGGTGTTCTTTAACAATTTCTAGGCTAATAGATAATCCAAGCCCTGTACCCTTGCCAATTTCTTTAGTTGTAAAGAATGGGTCAAAGATTTTAGACATGGTGCCTTGTTCTATTCCAACGCCACTATCAGTTATTGAGAGTTTTATTTCGTTATCTAACTGCTCAGTTTTAATAACAATATTTCCTGTTTGTTCAATGGCCTGTACTGCGTTGCTAAGCAAATTCATTAGCACTTGATCAAGCTTTTCTCTGTAGCCTTCAATTATAGCGTTATCGGCAAAATCTTTCACAATTGAAATTCGGTCTTTGTAACTGCTGTGAAGCAACAACAAGCAGTTGTCTATGCTGGTATGCAAGTCAACCTTGCTAAGATTGCCTTTATCTGTTCTGGCATAAATTCTTAGTCCGCGCACTATTTCGGCTGTTCTATTGGCGCCTTTTGTGATACTATTGGTAATAAGATCTATTTCTTTAATAATCTCTTCAATCGAAGCATTTTTAGATACTTGCTCAGAATGCTTGTCTTTATTTAACAAGCTTTTTATATCGTTCAATTCCAGTTTTAAAGAGTCAATTCCGGCTTTTACGTAATTTATTGGGTTATTTATTTCATGTGCAATACCGGCAGTAAGTTGGCCTATGCTTGCCAATTTTTCGTTTTGTATAAGCTGTGCTTGTGTCTCCTTTAGCGTTTTATTAGCGGCATCTAACTGACTAGTGCGTTGTTGCAAATTCTCTTTTTCGTTTATTAAGTTTTTATTGGTTTGTTTGAGTTTATTTCTGGTTGAAAACAAGATAAATAGAATGGCTATTAGTGCTCCCAATATGAGTAGCACTAGCATTGAAAAAAGAATAAGATTACGGTTTTGATGCTCTTTAATATTAAGCTTTTCAGTTGTTATACGACTTTTTTCTTCTGCCCTTTTAAGTTTAGCCTTTTGAAGTTTTTTCTCATTAAAGCTTTCTATAAAATTTAGCCTTTGTATAGTTTCTAAAGACACCAACGAATCTTTTAACGCCATGTGTTTTGATAAGTGGAAGTAAGCAGAATCAGTATTTCCTTTTCGCTCATATACAAGTGAAAGCAGTTTATATGCGTTCTTTTTATGGGTAAAAAAATGGTTGCTATTGGCTAAGTAAAAACCTAACTGAGTATAATGCAAAGCGCTGTCTAGATTGTTGTTATTTATATAAGCTTCGCCCATACCTATTAAAATAATGCACTTATTGGCGGGGGTTTTAAGCTTATAGCTTAGTTTTAATGCTTGTTTGTAGTATGCAAAAGCACTATCTAAAATGAGCTGATTGGCAAAATTCTGAGCCTTGTTGGTTAACAACTGCATTTCATGATAAGGGCTTGGTGCTCGTTTTAAATCTGTTGTGGCTTTATTATAGAAATGCAGTGCAGAATCGTACTTCTCGGTGAAATTGTAAATAATGCCAATAAGCATGTTACTTCCAAAAATGCCTTTGAAATAGGTTGAGCTATCAGCGTAGAATTTGCCTATTTTGGCATATTTCATGGCGCGTTTATAGTCTTTTAGCTCAACGAAGCTAGAACCAATGTTTATAGCTATGTCGGCCATTTTTTGAGCCTTTTCAGTGGTGTAATTGCGGTTATACCAGCTTAGAATTTCTAAATAATTTGGAATGGCTTTGTCATGAAATCCTTGATTAAAGTCTTCTACCGCAATATTGGTAATGCACGAAATCACGTTGGTAGAATCATTTCTGGCAAGCGCCGCTTCTTTGGCCTCCATAAAAGTAAATCTGGCCGAATCGTTATACCCCAGGCGAGATTGAGCGGCCCCAATACGCATCATTAACGAGAAATACTGTTCTGTAAATGAGATAGAATGTGCTAATTTTTTAGCTTTTTGCCACTCTACAATAGCACGCTGAAACAAGCCTTGATAGAAATAGGTAAGCCCTATTGCGTTTAATGACGTTACTTGAGAGTTCGGTCTTTCTAGCGCTATAGCCAGTTGCAAGGCCTTTTGGGCAAAAATTCTAGCACTGTCTAAATCGGTATCTAGATAGGCAAAGCTTAACCTTTGGTAGGTTTTGCAGTCGTTGCTGTCGTTTTTCTCTGTTAGGGCTTGCTTTAGGCTGTCAATTGTTACCTGTTGTGCGTTCACCATTACGGTGCCATAGCAAAAACAGAAACAAAGTATAACCCTTAAATTTTTCACAATTCAAAAGTACAAGAGCACAATTCTCCTGCTGGCAAACAAGGGGTTACAAATGGTAAACAAGGCTAAAGTGCTGCGAAATAATTATGCAAGTCTTCGCCGCCAGGTAATTCCATTTTTTTGCGCAAACGGTGGCGCGCTGTTTTAAGGCTATCCTGCGATATACCCAGAATGTCGGCAATTTCTTTTGAGCCGAGATTAAGCTTGAATAATGCGGCAAGTTTGCGATCTGATGCTGTTAAATTGGGGTGTTTACTTTCTAATTTGTTGTAAAAGTCTTGATGAACATTTTCAAAAACCTGACGAAAGCGATTCCACTCCTTTTCTACGCTAAAACTATAGTCTATAAGGTTTACCAAGCTTCTGAACTTCTTGCTTGTAGAACTTTCAGTGCTCTTCATAATATTTTTCAACTCGACCTTTAAATCGATTAATACCTGATTTTTTTGAATGAGTTGAAGGCTAAACGACGCTAATTCTTTTGACTTCTGTTCTAACTCTTCATTCAATTTTTCGTCAAAACCCAAGTTGCCGTTATTCTCATCGAGCTTTTGGGTTAAAATTTGATTTAACGTAGAGAGCTCAATATTAACTTCTTCTAGCTTTTGGTTTTGTTCTTCTAACTGCAAATTGCTTTGTTCCAGAGCCAATGTTCTTTCTGCAACGCGGCGTTCTAGCTCAACATTATGAGCTTCTAAACGCTGTATAAGCGACTTGTTTTGCTCTTGCAGCCTATAGACTTTATATCCGTTGTTTATTACGTTTTGAAGTTGAGATCTATCCCAAGGTTTGTTGATATAGTGATAGATTTTGCCTTCGTTTATGGCCGTAATTACATCTTCAAAATCTGCATAACCTGTTAGCAGAATTCTAATTATGGAAGGTTTCTTTTCTTTTAGCTCGGCAAAGAATTGAGTGCCTGTGCAAACTGGCATTCTTTGGTCAGAAACCACAACATGAATAAGCTCTTCGTTTAAAATACTCCAAGCTTCAGCCGCCGATTCAGCCACAAAAACATTGAATTCGCGCTTAAACCCTGATCGAAAAACGATTAAGTTTTCTGCTTCATCATCAACATATAAAACATTAAGTTCCTTATTCATCAACCCCAAATTGCTGTTTGCGAATATGTGTAATTCTTGGTTTTCAAAAATTCGAAACAATCAAACTTTCAGCTCTAAAATTTCCCACCAGTTATATTCACCTTCAAGTTTAAAAGTTACCAATCTTGTATGGCCTTTATCGTTGTAGAGCTCAACTAGGGCATAGGCAATTATATCATCTTTTTCGTGCTGAACTTCAACTACTTTGTACTCAAAATCAGCAGGCCATATAAAATCTTCGCACATAGATTGGTATAGTTCTAACAATTGATCAGCATCGCATTTCACATTGTTAACCATAATGGTTTCTTTGGCAAACCACATAAGTTTTTCCATGCTTTCACCCTTTTTCAAATAGTTCATGAACTCCTCAATTCTATTGGCTACGTCCATTTCTACATTTGGATGAAATTCTTCGTAAATAAAGCAGCTTACCCAACCAGATATCATTTCCTTCTCAATCTCTTGGTTGAATAATTCATTTAAAATGAAGTCGTACTTGGTTTTTGTATCATATTCCCCTAAAAAATCTATTGCTACATTAATTGTCCCCAATTCTTCGAGCAAATTTTCGAAATGTGATTCAAGTTGTTGAGACTCAATTTTATTACTTGGTAAAAAGGTTTTATTCTCCAACAAGTTCTTTATCGAGACCATGGTTGGGTTTTCCATTGCCTTTTCAAAAGCCATCATGTTTTTCAAAAATTCATTCTCAACTTTAGGATCTATATTTCCATACCTTCCTATGGTAGCATTTTGCTGAGCTTCTAAGTTTAAGCGCATTATGGCATTTTCCATTTCAAGATCTTCATCTTGCGTCATCTCAATATCAAAAGGAACTCCATCTGCTTTGTCAAGCGCATTTTTATTCCACCAATAGTCAAATGAACTAAGCAACTCTTTGCCAAAATAATTGGGTCTCAAGAAAATATTGCGTTCAACTCTTTTCCAACCAATTGCATCAAAATTTGGGTATTGATCCATTAGTGCTCTAACGCTATTCACTGAATCATTTAAATGACCAAGAAACTTTTTACTATTGGTTTTAGTGATTACTACTTCTGAGTTTGGGATATCTAATTTTTCTATTATTTCTTTTTTGAATCCCTGAATCTCCAGAAATTCCCTTAACCTGCTCTTAAAATCTGGAATAGCTTTAGCCAGACTTTTGTGTTTTGTAACAACAACCATTAGGCTAGGAACGTGCATAAAAACCATGGCAAATTTGCCGCGCTCACCACCCGGAATGCGGTTTACAAACCACTCTTCTAATTCGCCGTATTCCTTTTCTTCAACTTCACCAAGTTGAATTTTACCACTTGCATTTAAAACCTTTTGCGTTGCCCTAATTGTAAACATCTGCCTTATAAATTATGCATTGCTAATATACTATTTTATGTCCCGTAGCAGAGGATTGAATAATCAATCTTCCAAATAACTCATGTTTAACTTGAACCTTTAGGTATCAAAAAATAAACCCAAGCGTCAACTAAGGCTAATTCATCACTCTAATTCATCACTTTCATTCTCCGCTCTCGCCCCTACGGCAAAGGTGTTCCCTACTCACTCTCATTTCTCACTCTCATTTCTCACTCTCATCTCTCACTCTCCGCTCTCGCTCTGATCACGGGTGTCCAGTTTGGCAACTACACCCAGGTCTCATTGCACTTTTGGTTTCTTCATGCCATGGAAAAGCAGCATTGTAGCCGTTTACTTCCCAATAGAATTTGCCACGTTCTTTTGGGTGATTGCCCACTTCGTTCATGGTTTCAGTATCGTACAAACGGCCGTTGATCATTACATGAGTTATGCTTTCGGTATTTCTAATGTCGTCAAGCGGATTTTGGTCCATGATGATTAAATCGGCCAGCTTGCCTTTTTTCAACGAACCAATATCAGCACTCATGCCAATGTAATCAGCGCCGTTAATGGTAGCCGCTTTTAGGGCTTCTAAATTGGTCATACCACCTTGTTGTAAGCTCCAAAGCTCCCAATGAGCGCCAAGACCTTGCAATTGACCATGTGCACCTAAATTCACTTTTACGCCAGCATCTGCCAGCTTTTTACAGCTTTGGCTAACCAGAATGTGGCCATTATCATACTCTTCTTGCGGCACCATGGTTCTGTGTCGACTGCGAGAATCAATAATCTCTCGCGGATAGTATTTCAACAGCTTTTCATTCTCCCAAACATTGGTGTTTTGGTACCAATAGTATTCGGCATTTAAACCGCCGTAGTTAACAATGAGTGTTGGCGTATAACCAGTGTTGCTGGCACTCCAAAGTTCAATAATGTCTTTATAAACTGGTGCCACAGGAATATTGTGCTCCACACCAGTATGGCCATCCATAATCATGGTCATGTTGTGGAAGAAAGTAGAACCACCTTCAGGAACCACAAAAATGTTTTCTTCTTTGGCGGCTTGAATAACCTGCTGACGCTGGTCTCTTCGTGGCTGGTTATAACTTTTTACCGAAAGCGCTCCAAATGCTTTGGTTCGGCGAATGCTGCTTCGGGCATCTTCCAAATTGTTTACCACCGCCTTTACATCAGCTTCGGCACCGTAAAGAATAAAACCAGTTGAGAACAAACGCGGACCAACCAATTCCCCAGCTTTTTGTAGTTCTGACAAAGCAAAAACGGTTTCGGTATTTGCTGAAGGATCATGTGCCGTGGTTACACCATACGCCAAATTCGCATAAAACTGCCAGTGTTTTTGGGTAGTAAGTCCGTAGCGGAATGCACCAATATGTGCATGCACATCAACCATTCCAGGCATTATGGTTTTGCCTGTTACATCAATAACCTTGGCGTTTGCACCCACTTGCACTGTACCCGATGGGCCAATTGCCGTAATTCGATTATCAGTTATTTCAATTTCACCGTTCTTAATTACAAGGTCGCCTTCCATGGTAATAATTCGGGCACCTTTTAAAACCGTAATTCCTTTAGGCTTATCGCATTTTAGCTCAAGACCCATTTCAATGCCTTTTTCAGACAATGGAGCCACTTCTTGGTCGGCACCATCTAAAAACGTAAAACGTTCTTTTAAGTCGGTTGAAAAATACTGGTTTCCTAAAGTCCACATTACTTTATCGCTTTCTGGCGACCAATGGATGTTGATTCCAGCGTCTTTTGCCACTTGTTGAACGGGGAGTGAGTTGGTTTTGTCGTTTAAATCGATGGTTTGGCCAGTTTCAGGAAGCGGTGCTAAGTAAACCTTGTGCAAATGCTGAAAAGCCACCCATTTATTGTCAGGACTCAACACAAAACGATTGGCGTATTTTGACGAAATATGGGTTCGCACATCGTGGCCGTGCAAATCCATGCTTTGGTATTGCTTGGTGAGATTGCCGTAATAGTCGCCCCCAGTTTGAAAGAAAATGCGCTTTCCATCTTGACTGAAAACCGGATACTCGCCACTTTTTGAAACCAATTGCGGATTGGTACCGTCAGGGTTCATGATGTAAATGCCTGGATTTTTAGAATAAGCATGTCCTTGCTCATTATTGCCGCCTTCTTTTCTATATACAATTCGATTATCGGGTCCAAAACTTGGCGTTCTATAAATGCCTTTTCCGCTTGTATAGGTAGTCCATTTTCCACCAGTTGAAGGACAAACCCTTATCTCGCCCAGGTTTTCATCGTTCCAGCTCACATAAACAATATGCTTTCCATCAGGCGAAAACGAAGGTTCAAACTCAAAGTCGGTGCTGTTGGTTAAGCGTTTTGGCTTTCCATCAGGCAGTTTTTTAGACCATAAATAGCCTACTGCATTAAACACCACTTGCTTGCCATTTGGTGAAGTAATGGCTTGGCGAATTACTTTGGGGTTGAAGTTTTCAGTAAAAGCAGGATTTTCAAATTCCAATGCCTTGTTGATTTGCACTTTTACATCAGCTTCGAAAGGAATAATACTCGACTCTAAAGTTTTAATGTTGAGCTTGTTGATTTTACCGCCAGCCCAAAATACCACGTGGTCGTTGTCGGGTAACCAATTGAAATTGGTGTACACGCCAAACAAACACCAAGCTTCCATTTGGTCTTTGTTCAACTTGTCGTAAACAGGATACTCCTGCCCAGTTTCTAAATTATGAATGTAGAGAACCGACTTGGTTCTAACCCTTTTTACGAAAGCCAGCAATTTGCCATCAGGCGAAATTTGTGGACGAGCTGCACCGCCTGGGCCGCCAGTAACACGCTCGGTTTTCCCCGTTTCTAGGTTGTAGCGGTTTATTACGTAAATCTGGTCGTTAGGGTCTTTGTTGTATTGAAAATACCCACCTGGGTACATGTCTTCGCTGTAGTAGAGCCATTTCTTGTCGGGCGATAAGCAAGGCTCGTTTACATCTTGTTGGTCGTTTTTGCGTTTGGTGAGCTGCAAACCACTGCCACCAGTTATGTGGTACATCCACATTTCTCCAGCGCCTAATGAGCGCTCTGATGTAAAATGCTTGCGTGCTATTAGGTAATGCTCGTCTTTCCAAATGGCGTTGTTAATGAGCCTGAAAGACTCTGTTGTTATTTGCTTGGCATCGCTCCCATCAGCTTTCATTACCCAGATATTGTCGCCACCACCGGCATCGCTGGTAAAGGAGATGTATTGGCCATCAGGGCTAAAACGCGGCTGAATCTCAAACGGAATGCCCGTACGCAAGGGTGTAGCCTTTCCTCCAGAAATAGGAATCTTGTAGATATCGCCCATCATATCAAACACAATGGTTTTTCCATCAGGACTCACGTCTAGGTTCATCCAAGTGCCTTCGTCAGTTGTGAACTCATGGGTTTTCCATTCCCAATTACCAACGGGATTGCTAACATCCCATTTAGGTGGTTTATCACCGCCTTCGTCGGCTTTAAAGCTGGTGATGATAATTGCAGCAAGTGCAAAAAGCAAAGATTTTAGAGTGGTGTGCATTGTGCAAAGGAAAATGTTCAGACCAATTATTTGAACAAGTGCATCACTTTTACAATCAAAATGCTATCACATTTTATTTTCGAGAACAGCAAGTTATTAAGCAATTGTAAATTCGTTTTGTGGACAAGATTGGTGACATAGAAATAAGAGTTATTGGCAAATCAGGTAGTAAAGAATTACATCCTGACAACTATGACATACGCCATATTGCAAGTATTTTACAAAACGTAGAAGAACTGTTATACCCTAACAACAAAAAAGATCGTCCACTTCTAACATATAACATTCAAGAAGGCTCGGTGCGCCATATCTTCAAAACACCAGCTCAATATGTGATTGGTTTCAGTGCAGTTTTAGCTCAGGTTCAAGCGACACAATCAATCGATTTTTTAGATTTAAAAACAGCTAGGGCATTGGAGAATATACAGAAACTTAGTATTGAAAAGGATTATTCATTTGAGTTCAACACATCTGTAAATGAAGGAGTTGCTCTAGTTATTAATCCCCAAACGCATTTCTACAGAACCGAAAACATTTGGGTGGATGCTGAATTTTATTTTTATGGAATACTCACCAATGCTGGCGGAAAAAGTAAAGCCAACATTCACCTTGACACTTCAGAATTTGGATCGCTGACCTTGAATACGAATAAAGACTTTCTGGAAGGACAAGAAGAAAATCTCCTTTATAAGCAATTTGGCGTAAGGGTAATTGGGAAACAAAATGCAGAAACCGGAGAGATTGACACAAAATCTCTTGAACTTATTGAGCTCATAGACTATGAACAAAAATACAATTCCGAATATCTATCCACACTCATATCAAAGGCTAAAAAAAGCTGGAAGGGCGTAAAAACTGACGATTGGTTGTTTGGCTTAAGAGGAGATTATGAAGCATAGCGTGTTATTAGACACCAGTTTCTTCGTTCATTTGTTGAACGATGAAGATGCATTGCACAGAAATGCCTTGGGTTATTTTAATTACTTTCTGGATCATGAAATCACCTTAAAAATCTCAACCATTTCTATCGCCGAGTATTGCGTTAGGGGAAAAATTGATGAACTGCCATTGAGAAATCTACAAATTATTCCGTTTAATCTTAATCACGGAAAACGCACAGGTGAATTTGCTAGAATTTTATTTGATGCTAACCATCAAAACCAGCTCAATTTGACTCCCAGAGCCATCATCCCGAATGATTCGAAACTTTTTGCACAGGCTGATCTTGATCAAACTGTAACTCATTTTGTAACATCAGATGTGAGGTCTAACAAAACGTTTAATACCCTTAAATCTAATGAGCATCTAAAATTTGAAATAATTGATATTTCCACTCCATATAATGAGAGATTCGGCGTATTAAACTTTTAGCCAGAACTATTTTTATTCACCATAAAGACTATTTCAAGGCTATTTGCAACATTCAAATTAAAATAAACTGTTTAATTTGAGTATTGATACTCTATATAAAACTTATTGGCACTTCTAAATTTAAATCTTTCGACACCAACATTTAGTTGCCGGCCACATTCATCTTTATGGTCATTGTATAGAACCTTGTTTTCATGATAATTGCAGATTTCTGAGATATAAAAGCTATTTTCTACATGCTTCACATTCTTCGAATTCCCAAGGCTATAGCTAATGAAGTTTCCGAAGTTTAATGGTGAATTCTCCTTTTCAAAAGTTATCAAAACAGAGTCTTTTGAGTTGGGATATCTTTTGAAATTGCAGGCTTTAAAAGTGCCATTTGCAATATCAAATTTCCTTATCTTTTTTGCAGCTTTTGGGGGAATATATTCATGTCGATTTTGAAAAGTAGTAACCGAGTTACTTACAGAATAACCTGTCTGTGCAAGACTTGTGTTTGGCCAATTCGAGCTGATTGACGCGGAACTCATAGTGGCCGTTGAACTGCCGCTAACAATTTGATTGTTAAATTAGTCAAAATCTTGACCATTTCTTATATAAAATGTTTTGTCTAAGTGAATCATAATGATAGAGTCTGTCTTATTAAATATCGAAAATCCAATATCACCCATTTCTCCTCAGAAGTCATATGCAATTATGCAATTGTTGTCTTCATAAAATATGCCGTTCTCTTTTAATGTTAAATCTATCGAAGTTTTGCCTCTATAACCTGATAATATTTATATGACCCACAAGAAATTGTAAAAAGAGAAATCAATAAAATAAGAGAATTTTTCATTTCAATAAATAATTGAATTTAGAATTACAATACTAAGCTCCTTTTTTCAATTATTCTTAAAGTAGTTTGCAAATACAACGCATTTATTTCCATATTACTACCATTTTTTATCGTTTTACTACACCTGACCTACAAAAGCCTTTATTTGAAGAACAAAATCCGTAATCTCCACCAAAATAAAAATGCTTGTTTTCTATTTCACAATTTCTATTTCGAGTAACTAGAATTCACTCGCTACTGACAGAAATCTAGTACGTGAACTAGACCTACCCTTTATTCTAAAATCACTTCTAATTCCAGTAACTTTCCCACATCATCTTCGTCATAAATCAAACTCCATAATATGCGCTGGGTTATTGTTTTTTTGATCTTTCTAACAAGCAATTTGGCTTTTTCGCAAGGGCAACTGCAACAAAAGCTAAACCAGTATAAGGATTCTTTGCCCAATTATGGCATTGTAGCGTTGGTTGACAATGGCCAAAAACTCGATTCTGCCTCGGTGGGTTGGGCTTCTCGAAACAATGAAATTACGGTAGCTAACCGCTTTTGTATAGGCAGTGTAACCAAAATGTTTACAGCAACGGTAATTTTAATGTTGCACGAAGATGGACTGCTAAGCCTAACTGACTCAATTGGCCAATATTTGCCCAAACATGCATTTATAGACAGTAGCATTACCATTAAACAGCTTTTGAGCCATACCAGTGGGCTAAAAGATATTGTTGATGCTAAACTTGCCAATAGGGCTTTTCTTGATCCTTATTTCGATTATTCAAACGCCTATTTGTTGCGTCTTATAGATTCAGTTGAATTTGAAAAAGGTGCTAAGTACCAATATAGCAACACCAACTATTTTCTATTGAAAATGATTGCCGAGAAGGTTACTGACAAACCTTTTGAAAGCATTCTGCTAGAGCGAATTATTAATCCTTTGGGTCTTAAAAATACCTTTCCTTATTATGCAAAATCTACTCCCAACATGGCACATCCCATTTTGGGTAGTCAGGATTTACACTCTTACCCAAAGCGGGGCGACAATCAGATTTCAGTTGGTTTGGGCAATATTGTTTGCACAGCCACAGATTTAAACACGTTTATACGGGCCTTGTTTATTGAAAAACGTTTACTGAAAGATAATACCCTTGCAGAAATGTGCGCATTTGCTGAACTCGGTAAAACCAAAGTTGGCCTAGGCGTTTTTGCTGAAGAATTTGGCGGCAAACCGTTTATTGGCCACACTGGCAGAACAATAAGTTATATAAGCTATGCTTTCGTTAATATAGAAACAAGCACGAGTTGGGTATTGCTTTGCAACAATGTTAACGACCATTATATTGATGATTTAGCCGAGAAGCTGTTTGAGTAAGTTGGAACAACCATTATAGAGCTCATATTTTGAAGGTGATTATTGAGTCTTCGGGAATATTTATAGCTGATATCACGAACAGGACATTAAGTTCTACTTGCCTTCTAATAAATTTGATAAAATTTAATTCCAAATGAAATCTCCTATAGAACCTAAAAAGCTCATAAACATAGCCTTCCTTTTCGCAGTATTATCTGTAGTTCTGTGCTTGCTTCCAACCAGCACTACCAAGCGTACATCAAATAACATTAACACGAAAGGTGAGCTGTATTTTGCTAAGGAATCAACAGAGTACTTTCTTGACAAAACGGGCTATGGTGCAGTAGGATGTGCCATTATTTCGGCAAGCTGTTTTATTTCATTGGCATTGGTAAAGAAGCCTGATTAACTGCTCTTCGAGTAACTAGAATTCACTCGCTTCTGACAGAAATCTAGTACGTGAACTAGACCTACCCTTTGTTTTAAAATCACTTCTAATTCCAGTAACTTTCCCACATCATTTTCGTTTTGATTCACTACCTAAAAATCAACAAAAAAGTAGCTACTTAACGTCAAAATACAACGCTCCTGGTATAGACTCTGACCCTAAACCTTTAGCTGATGCTTCTATTTGATGAATGATAAATTTATCGCCAGGGGTGGCATTATAAAAAGCTTGTTTGAGTTGTGGAGCAATGGTTCTTTCAATACACGATCCTACCACTTTTTCGCCGGTTGTCTTAATGTACTCATAACTGTATGAGTCAACCTTAAAGCGAATTCCTTCATATAAAAAATTGCCAAGCGTAGCGTTTACAACTTGAATTAGTCTTAATTCAGATGCAGAAATGTTTCCGCCAGTTTTGTTATTTAAATTGGCTATTGGCATAGGTACTTTCATGGTTCTGAACCATTCACTTCCCTTTTGAACGTATTCACCATTTGCATTTTTTACCGAAACTACAATCTTGCAACCTTCTCTATCTCTTTGGTTTATATGCGCCACGTATTTGCCTGGGCCCATTTTTGTTAATGTACCAACATGGCTGGGTTCCAAATTGGCTATAATATTGTTTGGCTCATAACCAGCAACAGAAATTTCGATTGGATTGTCGAGACCTAAAAATAGTACATTGTTTTTGGGCGCTATAATTTGGGCTTCAGATCTCTTTACTTCATAGCTAATATTGCCATAATAAGATGATATTTTACCAGTTTTTGGACTAACTAAACGCACTTCAACTTGCTTTTGAAAAGTACCTTGGTTTGCGGCTAAGGTGCTGTATTTTCCCATTTCATTTTCTACATCAATAGCCTGGCCATCAACCAAAATCGTCGGTTGTATTCCGCCCACTTGGGCCGAAAGAAAAATGTTGGCTTCCAATTTTTCTCCAGTTGAAAGCAAGGCCTTGTTTTGCTTTATCATAACTTGAAAATCAGAAATTTCAATTTTCCCAGCAGTTATACTACTCGTCAAATGATCTAACACCATAGCATATGATACTTGTAGGTTAACTTGAATTTGACCAAGTACGGCTAATGCACCTGCTACCGATAAGTTATTAAAAGTGGCATGTTCCCAATATCGGTCGTTGTGTTTATTTGGTTCAGGGTTATCTTCTGCTATTAATGGCAAAGCATTATAAAGATTATCGCGCATGAGCTGTGTTGTGCCCTTTAAGCCATCGAACAAGTTGATGAAATTTACCTTGGTTTCATTTATCATTCTTTTCAAATCGCGTCCGTAGGTGTAATTTTTGTCTTTACCCGATAAAAGTTTAGTGACAGATTTGGTGTTATCGGCTTCTACCAAAATAGAACGTTTTGAACCTATATACGAGCCATTCTCTCCATTTTGCTCTCCGTATTTCTGGGTTCCTTTTACTTCAACAATTACTTTTTCTAATTGCTTTATAAAATCTGATAGGTTTTTACTTAGTTGCTCAGCTCGAATGGTTTGCTCCCAAACCTTTATGGCATTTTTATCTTCTTCTTGATATTGCACAAAGGTTTTAATGGTGTTTTGCCTTTGTGCATTGCTTTCGTTCAAAAATGCTATAGAAACTTGCTGAGATTGAGTTATGGTCATAAAGGCCCTAATCTCTGAATTTGGCGCATCTACAGTTGATTTTAAACTAGTAGCCAATAGCCAGATTGAAACTATTATTAAGGAAACAAATAGTGTAGATTTTTCAATTTTACGTTTCATAAGACCAATAAGTTTGAGCCAAATGTAGCTAATTTTAAAGTTGACCTTGGTTACTTTTAGTTCATCAATTTCACCAGAAAATGAGAAATGATTAAATGCTTTCAAGCGACTTATATAAAGCTACTCAAAGTCGGCAGACAACCATTGCAGCACCGCAAAGTCTTACTGCGAATTTCAATTCGGGGCGGCCAAAAATTTCAATTCCGGGCAACCTTGAAATCAATTGCACTTCGTTTCCCTAAAAAACTTACCATTACATTCGAGCCAACGCTATGACCAAATTTTCTAAAACTGTTTTTATTGCATTAGGACTAATTGCCGTACTAGCCTTTGTTGCCGGAGTTTTATGCTTTAGTGTTTATGGATAGTTAATAAAATGTGCTGATGTAGAGCGGTTTCAAGCACATTACCTACTTTCAAAGCCCATTTAAAAAAACAACATCATGAAACTTGGCTTTCTACTTTTTGTCTCTTTTATCTCAATTGCTTCATATGCTCAAGACAGTTCTACAATTGACCTTAAGCAGGCTGAAATAACTTTTGAAGAACTTGAATTCGACTTTGGAGAAATGTATCAGGGAGAAACCGTTTCGCATACATTTAAGTTTACCAATACCGGTAATGCGCCACTTGTAATAACAAGTACCAAGGTTAGCTGTGGCTGCACAGTTCCATACAAACCATCAGAACCAATTCAACCTGGCCAAACGAGCGAGATAGTGGTTAATTTCACAAAATCAACTGTAGGCGAGCACAGAAAAACCATAACAATAGATGCAAATTCAAAAGTTGGAAGACATTATTTAAGCATTTCTGCTTTAGTGATTGAACCCGACAGCAATACCATAGCTGAAAAAGCCAAAGAAGAAGAATTAAAGCAAGAAGATCGCATTACCATTCAAAAAGCCCATGACAATTGCATTGCCATTTATCCAAATCCAGCTGATGACTTGTTACAAGTTGAATTGAAAGACCATATTGGCAAACCCGCCGAAATTGAGATTCTAAATGAAATGGGCCGAAGTGTGAGTAGAAAGCAAATTGCCAGCATTACTCAAGAAAGCACTAAAATTGATGTAAGCGGCTATACTCCAGGCGTTTATCTCATTGCTATAACCATTAACGGAATTGAGCCAATAACCCAGTGTTTTGTGGTGAGGTAGATTGAAACTAAAAATTCAAAATTTAAAGGAAACACAGTTTCTAGTCTCTAGTCACTATTCACTAATTGCTAGTCCAAAGTCCAATAGATTAAAAATTCAAAATTCAATATTTAAAGGAACCACAGTTTAGAGTTTCTGGTTTCTAGTTTCTTGTCTCAATTGGCTAGTGGCTAGTGGCTTTTCCCTATTCACTATTCACTAATTTCTAGCTATTATTCACTATCATAGTACCATGAAAATAAAAACTGTAAACGAATACTTTGATTTGGCACCAGAAAAGAGCTTACCTCATTTAACCGAAATGAGAAATGCCTTACTAGAAATTTTGCCAAACGCTGAAGAAGTAATTAGCTACAACATGCCCACGTTTAAGCAAAAGAAATTGCTGGTTCATTACGCAGCTAGTAAAGAACACTTGGGTTACTACCCAACTCCAGGACCAATTGAAGCTTTTGCTGCCCAAATTCAGCAGTATAAACATTCTAAAGGAGCAGTTCAATTTCCTTATAATCAGCCATTGCCAATTAAACTCATTCAAGAAATGGCGCTTCATAGACTAACCGAAGTATTAGAACAATAACAATTAAAGTTTACATAAGCTTCATTCTGAAATATCTGCAACCTAAATTGCAAGAATCATTAATAGCCTAGAAATGAAAATCAACTACTTTGTTTTTCTCTTTACCATTATTACATCAGGTACATTAAAAGCTCAAATTTCATACGAAAACCGCGTTGAGTTCGAATTAAAAGATGGTTATACCGACGAGAAAATTTACGAATTTGGGAAGGCAGGTTTTATAATGGTTTCGCGCAGCGAAAAAGCTAATAACGGAGACTTTGAGTGGAAATTTGAACAGTTTAGTGTTGATTTAAAGTCAGTTAAAACAAAAAGCATTTTTTTAAGCAATAAATTATCGCTTATTGAGACGTATAGAAATAATGAGCGCATACACTCTTTATTTAAAGACCGCAAAGGCAATTTTAAACTAATTACAACAGACGCAAATAGCTTAATAATTACTGAAGCAATAGGCGAATTGCCTAAAAAAGCTTGGGTGCAAGACATGTCTGTTCTTAGCGATTATGCTTTTTTCAAAACAACCATTAAGAGAGCACCTTTCTTATTTTCTGTTAACTGGAAAACTGGTAAGAAAAAACTCATACCTATTTCAATTGAAAACGTAAGTGCTAAGAAAACAACACTTATGAATTTTCAAGTATTAGAAAGTTCTAGCGAAGTTTTTGTTTATACCAGCGCACTAATTGGTAAGCGTAAAACCGATATACACGTTATTAGATTAAACTTTAGAGGTGAAAAAGAAGGCTCTTTTAATCTCACCAAAAACATTGATGCCAACATAATAGACATTTCTGCATCTAAATTAACCGACAACGAATACATATATACAGGCACCTATTCAAAAAACAACACCGCCACTTCTGAAGGAATTTTTATTTGCAAGGCTAGCAGAGATCAAGTTGCCTTTTTTGAAATGCATAATTTTTTAGATCTTGAAAATTTCTTGAAAACACAAATGATTATTAATGAGGCTATTATTAATGAAAAGGTATTTGAAATTTTTAGTTTGACACCCTCAGATAAGGTGATAGTAGAAAATTCCGAGGGAAAAAGCATAGGTTCCCTTCCTGTA